>JAZNJK010000227.1:0-3240 GCA_045578005.1 Eubacteriales bacterium
CCCGGGTCCATACGGACAATGACCTTGTTTTCGCTATTCTCATATTTTTCCCACATTGGCACGACAACGAGTTTTTTACCGATTTCAATAGGTTTATAATACTGTTTCCACGAGTTAGCCCAATCGTCCTCACAAAGTGAGATAAGGTCGATAGTGTGTGCGATTTTAAGGGCATCAAGGCGTTCTTTAAGTGCCATTGTATAGTGTTCTATCGGTTTATCCGCACTAACATAGATTGACACTGCACACACTGTGCGATCCGCATTCAAAACACTTTCATCAATGAGGTCGCCATACACTCCGTCAAGAATTCTATCCTCAATATCGGAATAGTCCTCTATTTGAAGTCCGTTTGAAAACATACTCATTACAGCACAAAGTTCATCAAGATTTTCAACTTTGGTTGTTACCTTAATTTGAATCCATTGGTTATCCATCAGTTCTTTTTCTTGAAGCGTCCGAAAAATCCGCCTTTTTTCGACTGTGAGTCGTTTCCAAGGCTATTTGCAAATTCTCGGAGTAACTTCTTTTGCTCCTCGCTTAGATTTCTTGGTGTTTCAACATTTGCGGTGACATAGAGGTTTCCTTTACCGCTCCTACCGTAAACATCGGCAACACCCTTTTGTTTCAAAGTAAATCTTGTGCCTGTTTGTGTGCCTTCGGGGATTTTATAATCAACTTCTCCTTCAAGGGTTGGGATTTTTATATCCGCACCAAGTGCGGCTTCGGCAAAGGTGAGTGTTACATCACAATAAAGGTCCTTTCCGTCACGCTCAAAAATAGCATGAGGACGAACCGATACATAGATGAGCAAATCGCCACTTCTTCCGCCGTTTCTTCCCTCGTTTCCGTTTCCTTGGCTTGTCATCTGCATTCCGTCGTCAATTCCTGCGGGGAATTCTACGGTCTTTGTGCGTTTGATTTTAACCATACCCTTGCCACTACAATTTTTACAAGGATTTTTGATTATCTTACCGCGACCGCCACACTTTGAACAAGTGCTTTGAACTTGCGATACACCAAAGAATGTGCGTTGAGTTGTAAATACCGTTCCACTACCGTGACAGTCGGGGCATGTGTCGGTTGAACTGCCCTTTTCCGCGCCTGTGCCGTGACAGTGCGAACAGTTTTCGATACGACTATATGTTATATCCTTTTTGCAACCGAATGCAGCCTCTTCAAAAGAAAGGACAACACGCGCATCAACATCAGAGCCACGGGCAGGTCCGTTGCTTGACCTACGGGACGAGCCAAATCCACCGCTGAATATGTCACTAAAACCGCTGAATATGTCATTAAAGTCAAATCCTGCGCCATGGCTATATCCACCGCCACCTTGCTCAAAGGCACTGTGTCCATAGGCATCGTATTTCGCCTTTTTATCGGGATCGGAGAGAACCTCGTTTGCCTCGTTTACTTCTTTGAACTTTTGTTCAGCCTCGGCATCGCCCGGATGAAGGTCGGGGTGGTATTTTTTCGCCATTGTGCGATACGCCTTTTTGATTTCATCGGCGCTTGCTCCCTTTGATATACCGAGGACCTCGTAATAATCTCTTTTTTCTGCCATTCTTATACCTTTTAAACCAAAAAGTGCCTATATGTATCTACTTTTCGGCTATTTATGTCAAAATTTAAGTCTTTTAATAACGCACTTTAGGAATCCGCAAATGCGGATTCCTAAGCGGTCAAATGTTAGTTATCGGTCTTTTCGTTGAAGTCGTCGCCACTAAATCCGCCAAATCCACCGTTGCCACCATTAGGATCACCGTTTGGGTCACCGTTTTGGTTTTGAGCATAGAGTTTTTGCGCGATTGGGTAGAACGATTTTTCAAGAGCCTCCATATCAGCCTTCATTGCGTCGATATTGTCGCCCTTTGCGGTTTCTTTAAGTTTTTCGATAGCGTCCTTTACAGGTTGCTTTTCTTCATCGCTTGCCTTATCACCGATGTCGTTAAGTGACTTTTCACATTGGAATGCGAGTGTTTCGGCATGGTTTCTTGTTTCAGCAAGTTCCTTTGCCTTTTTATCCTCTTCGGCAAACTTTTCAGCCTCTTTGATAGCCTTATCAATATCTTCCTTGCTCATATTTGTTGAAGATGAGATAGTGATGTGTTGTTGCTTGCCTGTTCCCTTATCGGTTGCGGATACATTTACGATACCGTTTGCGTCAATGTCGAATGTAACTTCGATTTGTGGAACTCCACGAGGTGCTGGTGCGATACCGTCGAGTGTGAACATACCAAGAGTTGTGTTTCCGCTTGCCATTTCGCGCTCACCTTGGAGAACATGGATTGTAACTGCGGTTTGGCTATCTGCGGCGGTTGAGAACACTTGGCTCTTCTTTGTTGGGATTGTTGTGTTTCTATCAATAATCTTTGTGCATACTCCACCGAGTGTTTCAATACCGAGTGAAAGTGGTGTTACATCGAGAAGAAGGATATCCTTTGTGTCTCCACCGAGGACACCGCCTTGGATTGCGGCACCGATTGCTACGCACTCATCAGGGTTAATTCCCTTATATGGCTCTTTACCGATGAAGTTTTTAAGTGCTTCTTGAACGGCAGGAATTCTTGATGAACCGCCAACGAGAAGAACTTTATCAACCTCGGAAGGTGAGAGCCCTGCGTCGCTAAGTGCTTTTTTAGTTGGAATCATTGTTGCGTCAACAAGGTCCTTTGTAAGTGCGTCAAATTGCGCTCTTGTAAGTGTTGCATCAAAGTGTTTAGGTCCTGTTGCATCGGCTGTGATGAATGGAAGGTTGATGTTTGAACTTGTTACACCTGAAAGTTCAATCTTTGCCTTTTCAGCGGCCTCTTTAAGTCTTTGAAGTGCCATTTTGTCTTGACGAAGGTCGATGCCGTTTTCAGCCTTGAATTGCTCTGCAATCCAGTTGATAATCTTGTTATCAAAGTCATCACCACCGAGGCGGTTGTTTCCGCTTGTTGCGAGAACTTGGAATACTCCATCTTCAATATCAAGAATAGATACATCGAATGTTCCACCACCAAGGTCAAATACCATAATCTTTTGGCTTTCTTCCTTATCCATACCGAATGCAAGGGCAGCGGCAGTTGGCTCATTGATAATTCTCTTCACTTCAAGACCTGCGATTTTACCTGCGTCTTTTGTTGCCTGTCTTTGAGCATCGCTAAAATATGCAGGAACTGTGATAACTGCCTCAGTTACTGTTGTTCCGAGGTATAAGTCGGATCGTAGCCATGTCGTTCTGTGAGCCAAGGA
>JAZNJK010000228.1:0-16970 GCA_045578005.1 Eubacteriales bacterium
TTGGCGATGATGGGAGTTAAAAAGTTCCGCGTTCTACCGGACTTTTAACGCCATGCTTGCAACAAGTCCTATGTAAAAAATCAATGTTCGCCAGACTCAAATACTGTTTCTATATTTTTGTATTCTCTGTAGTGAGATTCCAAATAATTTTTTATAATGAAATATTTTTCGGGATCTTTTTTATGTGACATATCGCCGATCGAAATGGTACTTATTTCTTGGTCATATGCTCTGCCTGCCATAACAAATTGATGCTTCATTTTGAATTCGTTTTTCTCGAAGCCACTTGAGGAAATTCGCACGGCGTATTCTGATATGCCGTCTGTACCACTCATAATGGTGACTTTCTCAAAACTGGATGACAATTCCATTCGGTCAATATATCCGTCGTTTGAAAAGCCGGAAAACGAGTAGGTCGGAACAGCCCAGTTTAACATAACAGCTTCCAAATCAATTGCTTTACCGTATGTAGAAGCAGTTAAGCGATAAGTGTCAAAAAAGTTCCACAATTCGATAGTCCAGCGTTGTTCGGAAAAATCGGAGAGGACTTTTAAGAAACTCTCGACTGCCTCTTCGACATCTTTGCAAATCAAATCTGTTGGAACAACAAAATATTTGCACGAACTACTTTCGGGTTCCTTAATTTTCGGAACGTCAATTTTTTCTATGCTATAATTATTCTTGTAGAATTTTTCAGCTATCTTTAAAGCATTGAACTTCTCATCAAGCTCATAGAATTGGTTATCAAACGCATCTGTTTGGTCAGCGATTGTTTGATTTATGTTGTTGTCAAAATCAAGAGGAAGAATCGAATCAAAATAATCACATATTCTTAAAATAAAAGGCGTGAAAGCATCGTGATTCAAAAGTATACCGCACTGCCGCAAGTAAATATATGTCTGCTTGCTTGAGTTTGTGAGATATTGCGTTAGACCGCCGTTCAAGACTTCATTGACAAAGGTGTTGAAAACATAATAAACCATCAAATTCGCAGGAAGAATATCCAATTTCTGATTTCTTTCCAAATCTAAAAGATAGTTAAAAAGATGTTCGTTATTAAAAATAGAATCGGGACGCTTTGGCAACTTTATTATCATGTGGTCACCGCCTTTCTTAGCTTTATTATACCACAACTTTGTAAACATTTCAACTGTTTCACTGGTTCGAATCTGTCTACAGACCCGAAATGCTGCACCGAGCAGTGGCTCGGTGCGGAATGCATCTACAAAATTCTGAAAAACTTTAGAGTCGAAAAGTTTTTAGTGATATGCTGACTTTGTCAGCGTGATATTTTTGCTTGCGCAAAAGTGATATTGCTTCACTTCGTTCCGCAGTGATATTATATTCGCCTCCCAAACTCGCGAAGCGAATACCACTCGGCGTAAGCCGAATATCACTGCGAAGCAATAGAACTCGCCGCAGGCGAATATAACTGAAAAAAGCACGCTTGCGCGTGCTTTTTTCTGGCTGGGATGGATGGGTTCGAACCATCGAAATGCCAGAGTCAAAGTCTGGTGCCTTACCGCTTGGCTACATCCCAATATCTTGTGTGCGTTAGTATTGTATCACAAAAAATCTCGCTTGTCAACATTTTTTTGAAAATAATAAAAAAATTTTGAAATCATTTTGAAAAAGAGGGCGGAGTTGCCCTTATGAGTTGACAAATATGGGGAAAAATGATAAAATTATTATAGAAATATTGAACGGAGGTGAGCGTATGCAAATGTGGAGTCCTTGGCACGGATGCAAAAAAATATCCGAGGGATGCGACAACTGCTATATGTATTACCTCGACAAAATCCGTGACCGTGACGGAAGCGTAATCTATAAAACAAAAAGTTTCTATCTTCCAATAGAGCGAAACCGCCGTGGCGAATATGTTGTCCCATCAGGTTCAACCCTTAGCGTGTGTATGTCCTCTGACTTCTTTTTAGAAGAGGCGGACGAGTGGCGCACCGAGGCATGGCAAATGATAAGAGAGCGTAGTGACATAAAATTTTTCATCATAACCAAACGCGTCCACCGAATAAAAGACGCACTCCCTGCCGACTGGGGCGACGGATACGAAAATGTCGAAATAAATATCACCTGTGAAAACCAAAAAAGAGCCGATGAACGCCTTCCCATTCTTTTGCAAATCCCTATGAAGCATAAAGGCGTTGCCGTGTCTCCGTTCATTGGCGAAGTCCACCTCAATAAATACCTACAAAGCGGACAAATCGAACTCGTGTCCTGCGGTGGCGAAAATTACGAAGGCGCGCGCCCCTGTAACTACGAATGGGTGAAAATTTTGCGCTCCGAATGTGAAGAAAACGCAGTCACATTTTGCTTTTTTGAAACAGGAACAAACTTCGTAAAGGACGGAAAATGTTATCATATCCCGTCAAAACCCCTTCAAAGCCAAATGGCGCATAAATCGGGTATGAATTACGAACCCAAACCAAGAGAGTTCAAACTCGTCGATAAAATGGGTAACCCCGTTTTGCCGATAAAACCCAAATTTCGCAAAAACTGTGATACCTGTGCCAATAAAATGATATGCTCAGGCTGTTCGGATTGCGGAAAATGTTCTTAATATATAAAGGAGAAAAATATGCCTTGGTGGTCGTCCTTTCTAATAGCATTAGCATTAATAATATCGTTTCCGTTCATTAGATTTTTATTCAAACGCATATCATTGCTTTTTAAAGTAAAGTCGTTTTGCAAAAAGCAAGGCGTAATCCTACATAAAACAAGCCCGTTTTGGTATCTTGGAGTTCGAAATGGCGGTGGCTGTAATTTTTACATGGAAACATCGAACAAAATATACTCCGTAAAACTTTTCCCGACATTAAAAAAGCAATCCTGTGTTCATTTTTTGGACAATAGAAGATACTACATTGAGAAATTTATGGTCCTTTTCGGCACTTGGGGAGCAAGCGTGAAGTTTTCCTTCAAGTCGCGAGTTAAAAAACTGAACGAGATTAATTTTAAACATAAATTCAACACTGAATGGAACGCAAAACCCCTCGTTCCCGTCCTACTCATAAACCCAATATGCGAAAAAGTCCAACTCGAAAACGGCGACACTAATCAAATTATATGCGACGGTGACACTGTCTTTGAAACATATGTTTTTGGACTAAAAGGACTTATCAAGGAAATAATTAAAGACATTAAGAGGTAAAAATATGAAAAAACTAATCGCACTAACCCTTGCACTACTTATGTGCGCTTTGTTAATATCGTGTAATAATGAAGAAAATACTTCATCTTTTGCCGAGTCGTCAGCCGAGCAAAGCGAGTCAATTACAGACACATCATCGACTCAAAGTGAGCAACCGAGTCAAACTCCCGAGAGCGAATCCTCAACCCAGCCCTCAACCGAAGACGAGAACAAAGCATACCTATCAATCCCTCGTTTTAAACCGGAAGGATACGGTAGAAATCATTTCGCAATTAAGGACTCTGACTATGTTATCACCCTTGAACTTCCAAGAGAGTGGTCAATAGTAAAGGATACCGACATATGCTACAAGATAAAAAGAGCGGGTAAGGAAATAGGATTTATCAAGGTCGCAAAGGCGGAAGATAGCGCCGAATGGAGCGTTGTGACAAGCCGTGAAAAAGCAATCGGTCAAATGAGTGCAACCGAAAGTGTAGAGAAAAAAGGAACAGGCGCAACCCTTGAATTTAGATACAGGTGGCAGTATTCTTATAATGAAAACGGTAAAACTCACGAACTGAACCTATATGTCACTTGCGCCGAAACACCGAGCCTTATCGGTTATAACCTCATGTCCCTCGTGACAATCAAACCAAGACGCACCGACCCCAATTTCGGCATACTCCCTGCCACTCTTGACGGAAAGAATATGCTCATTCTCGGAAACAGTTTTGTAGGCACATCTGATATCGGTGATGTCCTTCAAAATCTCTTTACAGTAAACGGTAAAACAAGCACTGTTCAATCCTTGTCAATCGGAATGGGAAATATCGGTAAATATTCCGCAGATGATAGCGTAATAAGTATTCTTGAAAGCGGAGCATACGATGTCCTCTTTATAAGCGGTTTTTACACACAGGATGACACATATTCTCTAAAAATCTTCCAACAGTTGTGCGAAAAAAAGGGAATTATCCTCGTCGTTCTCCCCGCCCATAACGAAAACCAAGCAAGCGCGGAAAAGTCCGCTAAAACATGCGACTTGCCACTAATAAATTGGAAAGCGGAACTTGATGAACTTATTAGTAGCGGTGTTGATAAATTCGACCTTTGCGTAAACGATTCATATTATCATAGCACCCCTCTTGCAGGCTATGTTGGTGCGCATATGATTTACCGTGCCATCTACGGTGAAGCCCCCGAAAACAAAGGCACTTATCTCTCAAATACCGAACTTAATATACTTGGCGACTATGTCGAAACAGGAAGTTTCTATTCCGTTCAACCTAACCTTATAAATACCCTTGGATAAAACAAAAAATCTCGACACAGGTCGAGATTTTTGTTATTTTTCAAGTTTGTTCATCTTCAAAATCAAAGAAGGTAAGCACTCTTCAAACTTTGTTCCGTAGCGGTGATTTTCCGCCTCGGGAATAGTCGATTTTATACACTCAACCGTAAAATCAACCGCAAGGTTAAGCGCATCTTTTTCATCAAAACCGTGAGTAAGCGCACCCACAAAAACACTTGCAAAAGTATCACCCGTTCCGTGAAAACTCATAGGAATATTGTTTTGAAAATGCGAATGGAATGTGTCCGTTTCACTATCGTAAAGCATAGCACCCTGTGTCGATTTTTCAAACGAAACACCCGTAAGCACCGCCTTTTTCGCACCAAGAGCGCAAAGTTTTCTTAGAATATCTTTGACATAATCCTCATCATATTCTTCGCGGTATTCTGTGCCAAGCATAAACGATGCCTCGGTCATATTAGGAACAATGATGTCCGCCATAGCGCAAAGTTTTGCCATATGTAAAGGGAAATCCGCATCAAACCCCGTATAAAGCCTACCCTTGTCACCCATCGCAGGGTCGACAAAAAGGAGTGTGCCGTCACCTCGAAAATCACTTGCAAAATCCATAACATAATCAATTTGTGAGTGTGAGCCGAGATATCCTGTGTATATAGTGTCAAATTTTAAGTTGCATTTTTTCCAATGTTCCTTGATTTTTGGAATGTCTTCACTCAAATCTCTGAATGTCCAACCCTCAAATCCTCCTGTATGTGTCGATAAAATCGAGGTTGGGATAATCGCACATTCAACACCCATAGCCGAAATTATCGGCAAAGCGACAGTGATTGAGCATTTTCCAAAGCATGAAACATCTTGTATAGTGACAATCTTTTTCATTTTACCCCCTGTTGACTCATCAAAAATGACAAGCCCGAATAAAAAATAAGTCAAGCATACCTAATTATATAACTAACTCCCCGTGCCTGTCAACCTTAAAGTTAGAAAAAAACAAAAAAATTCAAATTTTATATTTACATTTTATCCAAAATATGCTACAATATGTGCGGACACGAAAAAAGTCTAAATTTTACAAAAAATATTAAAAAATTCAAAGGAGATATATCATGGAAAACAAAGTAATCGTTGAAACAAGTGCGCGTCATGTTCACCTTACAAGAGAGCATGTTGAAATTCTTTTCGGCGCAGGTCACAACCTCACATTCAAAAAGGAACTTAGCCAACCTGGTCAGTTCGCTTGCGAAGAGAGAGTAACAGTTGTAGGACCAAAGAATAAAATCGAAAGAGTAATCGTTCTCGGTCCTGAAAGAAAGGCATCACAAGTTGAAGTATCTCTTACCGATGCTCGTAACCTCGGTATCACAGCCCCTGTTCGTGAGAGCGGAGATGTTGCAAACTCCGGCGCTTGCAAACTCGTAGGACCTTGCGGAGAAGTTGAACTTAGCGAGGGCGTTATCGTTGCAAAAAGACACATTCACTTCACACCTGATGAGGCTGCTGCTGCAAATGTTAGCGATAAAGAAATCGTTCAAGTTAAGGTTGTTTCTGAAAGAACAACAATTTTTGATGATGTAGTAGTTAGAGTTCACCCTAACTTCAGCGGTGCTATGCACATTGACACTGATGAGTCAAATGCTGCTTGCGCATTCGGACAAATCTACGGCGAAATCATTAAAAAATAATCAATACATAAAACAAAAAACCTCGGGCAACCGAGGTTTTTTGTTTGAAATTATTGACATATGTATAATATTATGTTAAAATATACATAACTATTTGATTTGCGGAGATATAAAAATGATAAACTATCTCGAAAAAACTTTTAACACAAACACAAAAACCTTAAAATATATTCTCACAACCCCAAGCGATTATAAAGAGGGTGAGTCACTTCCTCTAATCGTGTTCCTTCACGGCGCAGGTGAGCGCGGAGATAACCTTGATGCACTTAAAGTGTATTGCATTCCAAAACTCTTTACAAATAACCAAGATTATCAAGGATTGAGAGTTATAACTCTCTCACCTCAATGCCCGATTGAGCGCACATGGGTAGACTATAAGTGGGAAGTAATTTCACTAATCGACCAAATTGCCGATGAATACGGAGTTAATAAAGATGCTATTTCTCTTTGCGGAATTAGTATGGGTGGTTTTGGCACTTGGGAAATCGCACTTCAAGTCCCCGAAAAGTTTAGCGCAATCGCTCCAATATGCGGTGGCGGTATGAACTGGCGCGCATGGTATTTAAGAAACACTCCTATAAGAGTATTCCACGGAAAACTCGACGACATTGTGCCAATTTCTCAATCCGAGGCAATGGTTAACTCAATTAAACTCCAAGGTGGAAATATCGAATTTACAGTATACGATGACCTCGGTCACTGTTGTTGGGATAGAGCATTTGAGCAAACCGACCTTGTAAGTTGGCTTGCAAATGCAAGAAAATAAGGAGAAAACAATGGAAAAAATTGAAAATGCCAAGAGAAAGATAAAGCGCGTTTTACATGTCCTAAACCCTCTTGCAGGCAAAGGAAAAGCGAGCGAAATCAAAGAAGAACTTGGCGAGAATAACGGCGTGTATATGTCGGAGTCGGTGGATGACGCGTCTGACTTCATCATAAACGCATGCAAGGAAAACCCCGATACTTGCTTCACCGTTTACGGTGGTGACGGCACAGTATTTAGGGCGGTAAATGCTCTTATGAAGAGCGGATGTGCCGATAGAGCATCACTCAAAATCGTTCCCGTTGGAAGCGGAAATGACTTTGTTCGTTCCTTTGAGGGCGAAAAAGGTGAATTCGGTGTCGATGTTATGGAATTCAACGGAAAATATGCCGTAAATGTAGTAAATATCGGCTTTGACTGTGAGGTTGTTCGCCGTGCGCAAACTCTAAAAAAGAAACCTATGGTTTCGGGCAAAATGGCATACATTCTCGGTGTTGTCGGTGAAATCGCTACAAAAAAACCGATTGATGCAACAATCACTCTTACTTATCCCGACGGAAGTCAGGAAATCATCGAGGAGAAAATTCTCCTTTGCGCAGTAGCAAACGGAAAATGGTATGGTGGCGGTTTTCAACTCGCTCCCGATGCCGATACAGGCGATGGACTCTTGAACGTTGAGATAGTCCGTGACATCAGCCGCACAAAGTTTATCGGACTCGTAGGTGATTATAAAAAAGGCACACATGTAGATATGGAAACAGGCGATGTTAAACCTAAATTTAAAGACCTCGTTTATTATAGAAAGTGCGTAGCCGTAAAAATCGAGGGTTGTTCAAGTGTTTGTGCCGATGGTGAACTTTTTGAAATGGACACGGTAGACCTTCGCGTAATCCCCCAAGCAATAAATTACATAGTCGATTAAAATTTATATTTTATATAGGAGAAAAACGAAAATGAAAAAGAAAATTATTTTGACACTTGTTCTTGCTCTAATGCTCGCATTCGCGTTTGTAGTATCGGCAAGCGCTGCTGTCACAGGCTCAACCTCAAATGAATATGGCGATGTCACCATAGTTGAAGGAATGGAGTCAAAAAACAAGTATAATGACACCGATTCAAAAGTCGTGCTTAAAAACGATGATGGCACATTTACCACATATCCTGCCTACTACATCTACAACGGCTCAACAGGCTCAGGTATGAGAATTGATCTCTCCCTTTTGAGAGAGAAAACAGGCGAAAGTTATCCATTATCATCACTCATAAGAGTAGAAGTATTTGAAGAAGCAAGACTTGATAACACTTACAAAGATTGTTCGGGACTCATCGAGGCATATTTGCCCGATAGTGTATATTTCCATTACGGCTCATTTACCGGTTGTAGTTCGCTTATTAATATTACAATTCCGAGCGCCGCAACTCAAATTCCACCGGAGTGCTTCAATGGTTGCGTTAGCCTTACAAAAGTTGAAATTCCAAGCACCGTTACTAGCATAGGAAGAAATTCATTCGCAAACTGCAACTTGCTCACAGAGTTAAAAATACCTGATGGATATACAGGAGTAGTTGCCGAAAACTTCAGAAAAATAACAAATGGCAAGGCATCAAACCCATGCACTTTAATAGTTCCTAACACATGTTCAGGATTGAAAAACAAATATTCTATTGACGGATGTAATTTTTCTAAAATCATTTTTACAGGTGCGGAAGATAGTTCTTTTGTAACCGATTTCACAACATACGGATGCACTTGGGCTTTGTCAATAATAGAATACAAAAATCACTGTGAAGTATATTTTAACAACACACACTATATCAAGGACTCCGTAGATTGCACCGCAAACGGTGACTGCGATAGATGTGGACTTGAAGACATCGTTAAGGGATTTGAATCACATAATTTCATTGAAACTCTTACCTATCCAAACGGATTTGTAGCAAACGGTGTTTACACAAAGGTTTGCCAAAACCTCGCAACTTGCACTTGCGAAAACATCGTAGATGGTGAGGAGTCTGTTAAAAAGCCAATTTTCAGCGCCCTTGCTGATAATGGTTATTCAACAAACGGTGACGGAATTGCATTCGGTGGTTTCGTAGTAAATACTGATGAATTCGGACTCTATAATGACCTTAACGAAAACGACATCACATTCGGTATCTTCGTAGCCAACCCAAAATATGTTGGTGATACCTTTATGAAAGATGGAGAAGTAAACGCAACAAGCGGTTTCTTAAAGGTTGATATGACAAGCGATGAATATACAAACATCAAAATTATGCTCGACGGATTTACAGGCAAGGCGCAAAATCTTGAACTCGTTATCTCCCTCTATGCATATACCGATGCAAACGATGTTGAGTATATCCAAAGTGAGCATACCGCATGTGCAAATGCTAAGGTAACAAAGACCGATGCAACACTCTACACAGTAACACTTAACTCCGTAGATAAAAAGCAAAACGCAGGTCAAATCGACGCACTTCCTGAATATAAAAAGGACGAACAGTAATCAAACAAAATCACCACTCAATCGAGTGGTGATTTTTATTCTATATGTTGACAAAAGAGCGATTTGTATGATAAAATTATATTATGAAAATATATAGGAGAATAGCAATGAGCAATAGAACAGATTGGTTTAGTGAGGCAGGATATGGACTTTTTGTCCACTGGACAACACATTCCTTGCCCGAAAAAGGCGAGAAAAAAGAACACTTCAAGGCAGTAGAGGATTTTGATATGGATACCTTCGTTTCTCAAATTCTCGAAACAGGCGCAAAATTCGTATTTTTCACCGCCACTCATGCGGATATGAAAGTGCCGTTTTCACTCAAAGAACTTGATGAAATCGTTCCAAATCATACATCAAAAAATCGCGACTTAATAGATGAACTTGCAAATAGATTGCAACCGCACGGAATAAGAGTGATGCTTTACTTCAATGGCGAGGGCGTTACCGACCCCGAGTGGCAAAACGCAACAAGATTTAAAGATGATATCTATCCACATGCAGACTTTTGCTATAAAGTGACCGAGGCAATCTCGAAAAAATACGGTAATAAAATTCACGGTTGGTGGATTGACTGTTGTTATGAACCGCCAATTTGCGGTGGAAGAGGTGTTAGATACGATTATAACAAATATGTCCAAGCCCTTCGCGCAGGCAACCCCGATTCAATAGTAGCCTTCAACTTCCGCGGTGTAGAACCTTGGGGCTGTGATTGGGGAAAAGGCATTTCCGACTATCAAGCAGGCGAAGAAAACGACATAAAATTTCTACCCGAACACCGTTTCAGTGGAGAGGGCGATACCCAATGGTTTGCACTTTGTTGGATGGATGATTTTTGGGTGCACGAAAAGGAAGGCACACCAACTCCCGTTCACGAAAACCAAGCGGTGCTTGACTATGTTAAAAAAATCAAATCCAAGGGCGGAGTCTTCGCCTATAATGTAGCCCCCTACCAAGAGGGACGCATTTCGGAAGCGACAATGGAACAGTTAAGATGGTTAAAGAAAAACGGAATAGATAAATAACATTAATCAAATTAAAAAGCACTCTGTGAACAGAGTGCTTTTTTGTTAATTTTGTGCAAAATGCACAAAAAACGGGGGGGGGTATTTGTTTATTGTGCATATTGACAAATAAATGCGATATATGGTATAATTTACTTGTAAATATATGATGTGAAATTTCGCAGATATATGATGCAAAATTTATATGCCCGCAGGGGCTACCTGCAAGGAGAAGAATTATGAAAAAAAGACTTTTAATGTTGACATTATTAGTAGTCGCTATTGCTTGTATGCTCGCAATTTCAGTATCAGCTGAGGCTGTATATGTAAATCACAACGGTGAGCAAGTAGAGGCAGATAGCGCCGACATCGCATACGAGCTTGAAATTCAAAATCCATGGGAAACAGGAGGAAACTGTAGGCTTAAGTATATTTACCTTCACGACACCTCCGTTACCAAAATTGTAATTCCCGCAATTGAACTCACACACTCAAACGGCACCGTGTATAAGTTCGCGGAATATAGCTATGTTAGACTTTCAACAGGCTGGGATGGAACACTATCCGTGTATGCTCTTTCTGACAAGGACACAAAGACAACAAGCCTGCATACACAAATAATCGAGCTTGAATTCCATATACCTGTTCTCGGTGATGGCGCAAGTGGCAAAGGAAATTTAGCAGGCTGGAGCGCGCTTGAAAAGCTAAGCTTCTTTGCAAGAGCATATGAGCCTCAAGCTAAGGGCGGCTTCCTTAATGGATGCACATCTCTTAAAGAGGTTCACTTCTACGGAAAAAACAACCTTCTTAGCGGTAACTTCTTCTGTTCAAGCATGGAAAAGGCTGTATTCCACGAGGGCGCAACAGGAACGATTAGAAATACTGCTTTACAAAGCTTGAATTCCAACTCAAATATAAAGAGCGTTGTGTATATACACGAGGGAATGACCCCGGAAGACGCAAGCGACCCACGCTTGACATGGAACAAAAACACCTCGGCATTTAGCGTGGTTTGGTTAGTTCCGAAAACCGAAGGCGTTTACACCGAAGATCAAATTAATTCTTATACAACCATATGGCAGGGCGGAAACAACAAGAACGCAAATAATGCTTTGTGGGATGCAACCATTATGACCTTCTGCGAATTTTACGGTGAACACGAAATCGCTGAGGATGACCATAATTGTCAAACAGGAGCTACTTGCGCAAAATGCGGAGCATCAGAGGAAGGCAAGACACACTCTGTAACAGTAGAATGGACATTCCCGAACGGCTTTGGCGCACAGGGCACAAAGAAGATAACCTGTAATAACGAGGCAGGATGCCTGTTTGGAACAGAGCTTGTAGATAAACCGGGCGAGTACAAAACACCGGCACTGTTTGAAGCAATCGGTTATTCCACAAGAGAGGATGGCACAGGCGGACTTAGCGCAGGCTTTAAAATCAATAAGACAGAGCTTGAAAAATATCGCGAATTCGCTCCTGACGCAATTGTTTCAATCGGACTTATAATTATAAATAGTAACTCAATCGGCGAAACCATCTTTAGCGAGGATAATGTAATTAACGGAAAAGGATTACAGGTTGAGATTGATACTCAATATGAAATCGTGAAAATATCAATTGAAAGCTTCAGCTCCGAAAATGCTCAAAGCTTGAATCTTGCAATGGCTTTGTATGTAAAAAATGATGAGGGCTATACCTTCGTTCAAGCAGAAAAGGATTCGGCTTACTATGAGGTAAAAACGGTAGGCGGAGTTGACCTTGAGGTTGTTACTCTTTATAATGTAGCAAGGAAAACGGGAATAACAACTCTTGAAACAACTGACGGCACTCTTGAAATAGTGTAATTTAATAAAATGGGACGAGATAACTCGTCCCATTTTAGCTGTAAGGCAAAAAACGGAATAATAACTAAAAATAAAAGCTACGAAAATTCGTAGCTTTTTTGTTATTATTTAGACGCGCCCCTCTTGCTTCACCTTATTACTGATTAAGAAGAAAATGTAATAGAATAAAGCAATATAAGCGATAAAAAGTCCCACAACGATAAGCGGGTAAAGCACCGCATTTCCATTAACCATATTGAAAATTATATCATACGGTGTTCCGTCACCGCGAGATAGGAACATGTAGTTGCAATCGGTAAAGATGTTAGCAATATACGCCATTATGCAAAACGCACCGAGGATGCCAAATGTAATAGGAATGTTCTTCTTTTTCATACTTGACTTTGCCATACCTGAAATGACTATGTAAAGCGAGGTGAATCCCGAAATTGAGTGTGTAATTCCCGAAACAACATTGTCAAGTGAAAGAACAGGATAGCAAGCATAGTTATTACCCGCAAGATAAGTGCCAAACACCGCACCAAGTATGCCGAAAATAAACACAAAGTCAAGCGACGCTTCTTTTATTCTACCCTTTGAAAATCCCGCCAAAGGAATGGCGATAAGTTGAATAGAGCAAAGGAAAAGAGGAAGATTGTAAACCCAGTCCATAGGATTGCCAGCGCGTAAGCAAAAAATCACAATTTTTATAATTTCAAAAGCATCAATCAAAATTGCTGAAACAATGATAACTTTGTTTTTGCGGTTTTCTTCAAGTGTGCGATTTCTTCTGCCAATAAAAACAGCGCATAAAACCATAATTATCATAAGCGAGGTTACAAATGTCAAATGTTGCCAAGAAAAATATCCCTCAGCCTCTCGTTGGTAACCGCCAAAGCCAAAAAATTCTTTCATAAAAGTTAACTCTCCTACTAAATTGTCATTTTGCGACAAATTTCGCAAATCACTTGTCCTATTGTATCACATAAAAATCAATTTGTATATATAAAATTGAAAATTTATAAAATAAAACATATAAAATCTACCGCCCCTTGACAATTCCATTGTAAAAATGATAAAATAAATATACAAAAATAAAGAAGGGAGAACAAGAATGCAAAATGCCGATTTTGAAATAAAAAACAAAAAACTTGTCAAATATAGCGGTTCAAGTGATGAAGTTTTAGTCCCCAAAGGTGTTAAAATAATATCATCAATCGCATTTAAAATCGACCAAACAACAAAACGCATAGTTCTTCCAAAAGGCGTTGAGGAGATAGAAACAAGAGCCTTTGATTGTAAGTCCCTTCAAGAAATCGAAATCCCAAAAACAGTCAAAATAATAGGCATTGCATCTTTTTATGATTGCCCAAGCCTTGAAAAAATCATTCTCGACCCCAAAAACCCAAATTATAAAGTCGTAGACGGCGTTTTATACAACTATGAAATGTCGCGCTTAATCTATTATCCCGTCGCAAAAAAGGAAGAAAACTTTATCGTCCCCGAAGGAGTGAGCATAATCGCATGTCACGCATTTCGAAAAAATAAATACCTAAAAAGCGTAACTCTTTCAAATTCCGTAACCACAGTCCTTTCAAGCGCATTCGAGGGTTGCACCTCGCTTGAAAAAATCGACCTCGGTAGTGTCAAAAGAATAGATGATAACGCATTTGAAAATTGTTCATCTCTTACCGAAATCAAAATCCCCAATGAAGTTCGTGAAATTGCTCACGGAATTTTAAGAGGTTGTTCCTCACTCAAAAAGATATTTCTCCCAAAAGCGATGACCAAAATTTCATCAAACGCACTTGATTGGGACTTCAACCTTGAATGTATCGAAGTAGATGAAGAAAACCCCATTTATAAGACGCAAGACGGTGTGCTTTATTATAAAAAGATGGATAAACTTATAAAATATCCTTGCTGTTTGCGTGAAGAGATTTTCAAAATTCCCGATACCGTCACTAAAATAGGTAGTGCCTTTTGTGATGTAAAGTATCTAAAAGAAGTCATCTTGCCAAACACCGAAATAATTCTCGACTCATTCGCTTTTTATAGGTGCGCCTCACTTGAAAAAATCATCCTTCCCGAAAGGACAAAAGGCATAGGAGCATATGCCCTCGGGAAATGCCCAAAACTTACCAAAATCGTTATTCCAAAATCCGTTAAGGAATGCCATAGCGGTATGCTTTGCGAAAGTAACAGTATACGGGAAATAATTATTGAAGGTGCGCCGACAATGGAAAATAAATCCCTCGTGGGCATTCCCAAAATGGCAAAAATCATCGCCCCCGAACTTGTGAAAAAATATTCAGTTCCCGAATGGAAAGCAATAATAGGTGATGATAGAGCGTTTATTATCGCGCTCGACAACTACATAAAGGACACTAAACTTGCAAAATATACCAAAACTAACTACTGTTTAGCGCTTAATTCGGTAATAGATAATAATAGGGAAGACCTACTTCCCACCTTCTCAAAAATGTGGCGAAAAATCCCCTTGAAAGTCCTTGACACTATGATAAAAATGACTACCGAGAGGGAATGCACAGTTGCCACCGCCTTCTTCCTTGCATATAAAAGAGAAAAATATACACCCCTTGAAATTCAAAATTATGAAGATGATATTTTTGAGAAAAAACTCGGCATTAAGGACTTGACTCCAACCGAATTTGCCGAACTTTATACACTAAAAATGACAAACGAGGGAATCATCATTACAAAATATAAAGGTTTTGATGAAAATATCACAGTCCCCGCATCAATAAAAAATCGTCGAATTCTTGAAATCGGTAAGGGAAGACAAGGCGCATTTGCCCGTCACCCCAATATAAAAACAGTTGATATAACGGACGGAATTGAAAAAATAGGCACATCATCGTTTGACTCCTGCCCGTGTCTTTGCGCAATCACAATCCCTAAATCAGTAAAAATAATTGAGGGCGGAGCAATAAATTTTTGTCCGTCTCTTGAAACCGTCACAATCTACGGAAAAGATACGAAAATAGGAAAAGATAACTTCCATGCTTGCGCTAAAAATCTAACAATAAAAGCACCAAAAGGCTCGCATGCCGAAACTTTCGCAATAGCCAAAAATATCAACTTTGAAGAAATATAAAAACTCGCCTCGTGCGAGTTTTTGTTATAATTAGCCAAATCAAGACCCATTTTTGACAAAAAGCCGACTTTTGTGACGGTTTTGCGAAAATTTGATGATTGTTTTGCGAAATCCATAGACAAATATATAACTTTTTGCTAAAATCAAATTGTAGGAGGTGATCTTATGAAGAAACTTTTATCAATCATATTAACCCTTATTATTTGTTTTATCGCCCTTGCATCTTGCAAAAATGAAGAAAATTCATCATCAACCGAAAGCGAAAAAGAAAGCGTTTCGCAATCTGACTCTTATGCCGAGTCACAAAGCGAAAGCACAAGCGAAAAGGTAAGCGAACAAACCCAAACCGAAACTCAAACAAATGTTAACGGTTATAGAATAGAACATCATTTAACCAAGGAAGTATACGAACTTACAATAGAAGAAGTAACCGCAATAAAAAGCATTCTATTCTCCGAAAATTCCGTGTGGGAAGACGGTTGTTGCGACTGCGCATCGTTTGTCACAATCCATTGGAACGGTAGAAAACTTGAATATTCACAAGATGGCATAAACGATTCGGGAAATTGGATAAGATTTTCGTTGACTGATGAACAAAGTGAGCAAATTAACGCAATATCTGAAAAGTATTTTGGTAAGGTTTATAGGAATCTCACCCGTGAACATTTTTCAACCGCCTATCAATCGTGGACAGGAGATTATTATAATCTCGAAATTCCTGATGGAGCGACAAGACCGTTTTATTATGTAAAAGCATTCTTTAACTATGATGATTTTGCAAAGGGAATAGTGGACTCTAACCCTACGGGAGTTACCGAACAAACCTTTGAGGATAATTTTGTCCTTGTAATTAGCGGATTGAGTCCGTATATAAGAACCGAGGATGTATATTATACTGACTTTTCCAAGCAAGACGGTTATTATACAATAACCTATAACAAGGTGAGTAGCGAATATATGGACTTTATGGAAGCGGTAGATCCGTTTTGCGATGTTTGTATAATCCCCAAGGAACTTTGCGACACCCCCGAGGCTAATTTCAAGATCATCGAAAAGAAATATATCTATTTTAGTGATGAAGAAGGAACACTTTATACAGGCTCATGCAAAATGTATCAAGAAACTTTCGATGTAATCGGCGATTATAGAATAGAAAATCGTTCAACCAAAGAACAAGTTAACTTGACAAGTGAAGAAATAGCCACAATAAACAACATTCTATTCTCCGAAAACTCCGTGTGGGAAGACGGTTGTTGTGACTGCATTTCACCCATCATTATTCATTGGAACGGTAGAAAATTAGAAGTATCGAATCACGCCATAAATGACGCGGAAAATTGGATAAGATTTTCTTTGACCGAGGAACAAAGTGAAAAAATCAGCAAAATAGCCGAAAAATATTTTGGCGATTATGATAAATAACAAAAAACGCTATCCAAACGGATAGCGTTTTTAAGTTTGAAATTATTTGTTGAGTCTTGCTTCAAGTGCGCTAAGTTCTTCAAACATAGTAGCAGGAACTCTGTCGCCAACTTGTGCATAGAATGCCTTGATGTTTTCAACATCCTCAAGCCAGGATGCCTTATCAACTGTAAGAAGCTCCTTGA
>JAZNJK010000229.1:0-12688 GCA_045578005.1 Eubacteriales bacterium
ACTTTAAGTTAATGTTATGATATACTTTTTATGTAAATAAACATCACGGAGGAACGAAAAATGGAACATATTAAGACTCTTGACACGGCAAACCTTTGCGAAAGTGCAAAGAACGGTGGTTGCGGTGAGTGCCAAACATCTTGCCAATCTGCTTGCAAGACAAGTTGCGGTATCGCTAACCAACAGTGCGAAAACAGCGACAAATAATTACGCACATAAACAAAAAACTGTTTGTCGATAGGCAAACAGTTTTTTAATGTGACAAGAAAGCCACATTAAAATGCGGAATGTGATTGTGTGGTCGAAATTTAAAGCAATCCTTCGCCCGCGGTGGCTCACCGCTTGCCTCCCGAGGCACTCGGTTTAAAAACGAGTTAAAGATTTATTTTCGCGCCTTTTCTTTTTGCTTCTTTTTCTTTTCAGTAAAGAAAAAGAAGATAGAATATTGAACGGAGAAAATTATGGTTCATCAATATAAATTAAACGGATACAATATCGTGCTTGACATATGTTCAGGCGGTGTTCATGTAGTTGACGATATTGCTTATGATATAATAGAAGGATTTGAGAGTGTTGAAAAAGACGCACTCATTTCCTCGCTTGCAAAAAAATACGGAGTAGAAAAGAGCGAGGTTGGTGATTGCTACGAGCAAATCGTGTCACTAAAAAACAGCGGAAAACTTTTCACCCCCGACACATTTGAGCCTATGGCGGACAAGTTGAAGGAAAAGACCGCAGGAGTTGTCAAGGCACTATGCCTTCATGTTGCGCACACTTGCAACCTAAACTGTTCATATTGCTTTGCCTCACAGGGAAAATACCATGGTGAGCGTGCTATTATGAGCCTTGAAGTAGGAAAGCGCGCACTTGACTTCCTTGTCGAGAATTCGGGCAAGCGTAGAAATCTCGAAGTTGACTTTTTCGGTGGCGAGCCACTTATGAACTTCGATATGATAAAGGATCTTGTTGCCTACGCAAGAGAAATCGAGAAAAAACATAATAAAAATTTCCGTTTCACTCTAACCACAAACGGAATATTGATAGACGATGATGTAATCGACTTTGCAAATCGTGAAATGAGTAATGTCGTTTTAAGCCTTGACGGAAGAAAGGAAGTTCACGATAAATATAGAGTTGACTACGCAGGTAACGGAAGTTGGGAGAAAATAGTGCCGAAATTCCAGCGCCTTGTTGAGGCAAGAGGCGGTAAAAACTACTATATGCGTGGCACATTTACCCACTCCAACCCAGACTTTTTAGAGGATATTAAGGTAATGCTCGACCTCGGATTTAATGAACTCAGTATGGAGCCTGTCGTTTGCGCAAGCACCGATAAAGAGGCACTAACCGAGGAAGATTTCCCAATAGTATGTAAACAGTATGAGGACCTTGCATCACTTGTGCTTCAAAAGAGAAAAGAGGGCAAGGAATTTACCTTCTACCACTATAAGATAGACTTAAAAGGCGGACCCTGTATCTATAAAAGAATATCGGGTTGTGGCTCGGGAACGGAATATATGGCAGTTACTCCGTGGGGCGACCTTTATCCGTGCCATCAATTTGTTGGTGATGATAAATATAAACTCGGTGACATTTATAATGGTGTAACGAATAAAGAGGCGCAAGAAGAATTTGCAAGTTGTAATGTCTATGCGCGTCCCGACTGTGCAACATGTTGGGCAAAACTTTACTGTTCGGGCGGTTGTGCCGCAAACGCATATCATGCAACAGGTAGCGTGCGTGGAATTTATGAATACGGTTGCCGTCTTTTCCGCAAGAGAATGGAATGCGCTATTATGCTCGCAGTAGATAAGGCGCTCAATGCTTGATGGGCATAACTAATATGAAAACACCTATTTACGATTTCGTTCAAAATTACGCAAATAGCGACAAAAAACGACTACATATGCCCGGTCATAAGGGTAAAGGCTTGCTCGGCTTTGAAAAATACGATATTACCGAAATTACAGGTGCGGACGCACTTTTTGTAGCCGACGGAATTATTGCCCAAAGCGAGAAAAACCTTGCCGAAATTTACGAAACGGGCGCAAGTCTGTATTCGTGCGAGGGTTCGAGCCTTTGCGTTCGTGCAATGTTATATCTTGCCACCCTTTACGCAAGGGAAAAATCCCCTTGTGATAACAGTCGTGATTTTGTCTTGGCAGGGCGTAATGCTCATTCTTCGTTTATGAGCGCACTTGCACTTCTTGACCTCGATGTGAAATGGCTCTATCCAAGCAAGGAGCAAAGTTATCTTTCGTGCCAAATCACTCCCGAATATCTTGATAAGTGCCTTGATGTGTGCGAAAAAAAGCCAATTTGCGTGTTTATCACAAGCCCCGACTATCTCGGTAAGGTAAGTGATATTTCCTCGATTAGTTCAGTGTGCAAAAAACACGGAGTTTTGCTCGTTGTCGATAACGCACACGGAGCATATTTGAAGTTTCTTGAAAATGATACGCACCCAATATCGCAAGGTGCTGATATGTGTTGTGACTCTGCACATAAAACCTTGTCAAGTATAACGGGCGGAGCATACCTTCATATTTCAAAAAACGCACCTAAATCGCTTGCTAAAAATGTCAAAGGAGCGATGAGCGTTTTTGCATCGACAAGCCCCTCGTATCTTATCCTTTCATCACTTGATAAGTTGAATGAGTCGCTCGCGACTACCTTTAAGGGCGAACTTTGTGATACGGTATCCCTCGCGGACGGTGTAAAATCCCAATTGATAAAGGCGGGTTACACACTCGTTTCCGATGAGAAACTCAAAATCACAATAAAAGCAACCAATTATGGCTATTTCGGTTACGAAATCGGTGAGATTTTGGAGAAAAACGGAATAATTCCCGAACTTGCCGATAAAGAATTCGTTGTCCTAATGGTTAGCACAAAAACATCAAAGGACGACCTTGATACCCTTTGCGATGAACTTTGCAAAATCCCAAAAAAGGATAAAATCGTGACCCCTGTGTTCGATTTTGAGGTGTTAGAGCGAAAAATGACACCAAGACAAGCGTTTTTCTCGCCAAAAGAGAGAATAGCGGTTGAAAATTCCGTTGGAAGAACATTTGTCGGTTTCACCTTGCCGTGTCCCCCTGCCGTTGCACTTGTCACCGCAGGAGAGGTCATTACAAGCGAAATTGCCGTCGCCCTTGCATATCATGGACACAAAACCGTTGAAGTCGCACTATAAAATCAAAATAACAAAACTCCGACACTTGTCGGAGTTTTTTAGTTATTTGTTCGTGTATTTCCAAACAATAGGACAGTTGCTCACATTCCAGTTTCCGTAGTGCGTGTTGTTCCAACCGTCAGGGATTTCATCTTCCCCTCGCTCACAGCAAATGACAAGATTTTCGCAACCGCTAAACGATGCGCGTCCAATCACTTCAACACTTCTTGGAATAACAATTTTTTCAAGACCTGTGCAATCGGCAAATGCTCCTGCATCAATCTTTATAAGTCCGCTTGGAAGAACTATAAGTTTGATAAAACTCTTACCCGAAAAAACACCTACCGCAATCTCGGTAACATCACTTGGCAAAATAACGATTTTGTCGTTGCCTAAATATTCTTCCAAAACACCGTTTTTTATCTTAAAGTCAAGCGAAGTGTCCGTTTTTTCCTCGGTTAGAGTGTTCGCTCTTTGCTCCAAAAATAACAGTAGCACCAAGCGGTTTCCAACCAACTTTCCAACCCTTTGGTTTCTTTTCCGCCTCACAGTAAATGGTAAGATTTTTGCATTTTCTAAACGCACCCTTGCAAATTGTCTTTACACTGCTCGGTATATTTATTTTTTCAAGCGAAGTGCAAGTATCAAATGCGCCCTCGCCGATATATGTTACACTGCTCGGTATATTTATTTTTTTAAGCGAAGTGCAATGTTGAAATGCACGAAGAGAAATAGAAGTAATGCTATTTGGTATTTCAATGTTTATTAAGCCCGAGCAACTAAACGCATTATAACTAATATAGGTAATACTGCTTGGAATAGTTATTTTTTTAAGTGAATGGCAATTTGCGAATGCACTATGGTGAATTTTACAAATTCCTTCCACAAGGTTGATGTTGTCAAGCGAAACACAATCAAAAAATGCGCCCTCGCCGATTTCTGTTATACTGTTTGGAAGTTTAACACTGTGAAGATGTTTAGCCCCGTAGAATGCGTAGGGCGAAATTTCCTCAACCCCTTCGGGAACATCGAAATTTCTATCTCTTTTGCCCGTTGCATATTGAATAAGTGTTTTTCCGTCCTTGGTATAAAGGTTTCCGTCAACTGACTTGTAGTGCGGATTTTCATTGTCAACATCAATACTCAAAAGTAGCGGACAACTTGCAAAAACTCCACTACCTATTGACAAAACATCTTTTGGTATTTGAACAGTTATGATGTGTTGTTGTCCTTTGAAAACATATCCTTGAATAACGCGAACATTTTTTGGAATGACTATTTTTTCATCACTTCCGTAATAGGAAGAAAGCCTTCCTTCGTAAACCGAAAATCCCATAATTTCCTCTCTTTATTTATGTAGTCCTTTTTTTCTTAAAATTTCAAGAATTTCGTCGGGGTTGTTGCATGTAATAAGCGCAACACCGCTTTGAATAGCAAGGTCAACCCCTCGTTCATCACAAATACAAGCACCCGCCCACGGTTGCGGACCGAGGTCACGCATAATGTCGCACTCGCTCTTTGTCGCAAGATTGATTTCGTTTTTGTTTCCCATAAACATACAAGAGCAGTATGCGTATTCGTAAGGGTTTCTTGTCAGTTTTCCGCACATCGCATGCATAGGATAGTATACATGTTGACGGTATTTGTGTCCGTATTTTTTGGCTATGTATTCATTAAGCGGATATGAAAACGAGTTTATAACAACCCTGTCGGCAAAACCATATTCGTCAACAATTTTAAGAACCCTGTCGGCAATTTCATAAGCGCCCTTTCCAAAATGCTCATCGGGATATTCTTTAAGTTCAATATCAAGCGTTATCGTTGGGTGATTTTTCACAAGTTCCATAACCTCGATAAATGTCGGAATTTTCTCACCCTTGAACTCCTCGCCTTTCCACGAACCTGCATCAAGTTCACGAATGGCGCAAAGGGTCATATCGCATACACGCCCCGTGCCGTTTGTCGTGCGGTCAACCGTATCGTCGTGAATAACAACAAGTTCATTATCAAGTGTTGAGCGCACATCAAATTCGATTTGGTCAAGCCCTAAATCAAGACACGCTTGAAAAGAGGGAAGAGTGTTTTCGGGATAGCGTGAGGGCATTCCCCTGTGTCCCGCAACATAAATGTTTTCCTCACTCTGTGTCCAAAAGTTCATATTATTTGCTACCTCTTTCGGCTATGTAATTCTTAATCATAAGTAGCCAGTCCGTTTGAATAAAGTCAAAGCCCTTGTCAAGGAAAAATCCCCAACCGCCATCGGGGTCACCCGAAAGCGCACGGTCGTCGGTATGATATGCCGAAATTACATCTGCCTCATTATAAACTATTGAGTTGCCCCAAACGAGAAGCCCTTTTTCGTGCATAGCCTTGATGTATTCATCACTTGCACACGGTGCGTCATCAGTATTGAAAAGCGCCTCAACACCGATAAGGTTGACACCTTTTGCAAGAAGTTTGTCGCTAATGTCGTCCTTGTTCCAAACAAGAGGCATAAACATAAGATTTTGAGCATATTTTACTACATCGTCGAGCGATTTTTCGTTTACCCAAGTTTTAACAATAACTTGTTTTTCAACACCCGCCTCGAAAATCTCACGAGTAATTCCCTCAACATCGGTCCAAAACTTGTCAACATTTATGTAAACCTTGTCTTTAAGTAGAGCCAAAACATCTTTAAGATATGGCACTTTGTAACTTGTCTTAACTCCGTCTTGGTTTACAAGGTAAAGCGCCTCAACCTCTTCGGCTGTCATATCGGCAATTTGCTTGTCACTCCTTAAAAACACATGCTCCATTCCTGGGTGGAAAACGAAAAATTTTCCGTCCTTCGATTTTGAAACATCAATTTCAACAACATCTGCCCCTTGTGATAGGGCAATTTTGTAAGCGGTTATCGAGTTGCACGGCACATTCGCACCACAAATGCCACGATGTGCGGTAAGAAGTGGCGAACCCTTTGCTTGCCTATTTTCAAATATACTCTTATTAAAATCCATAGCGGTTTCTCCTTTAAGTTACACTTTAATACAATCTTATCATATAAGCACACAAAAATCAATAATATATGCGCCAAAAATTCCCTAAATACTTGACTTTTTGTTTTTTTGGAATTATACTTAAATTGTGCGAATAAATCGTATCATCAAAGGAGAATTTTATGAAAATAGTAGATAAAAAAGCGCAAGATGTAAAGATTGCATATGTCGGCGGAGGCTCTCGCGGTTGGGCGTGGGGACTTATGAGTGACCTTGTCGCAAACGAGGATATGAGTGGTAGTGTTTACCTATACGATATTGACTATGACGCAGCAAAGGCAAACGAGATTATCGGTAATAAATTTAACGGTTGCGAGGGCGCAAAGTCAAATTGGACATATAAAGCGGTAGAAACTCCAAAGGAAGCACTAACGGGTGCTGACTTCGTCGTAATATCTATTCTTCCGGGCACTTTTGACGAAATGGAAAGCGATGTCCACACCCCCGAAAAATACGGAATTTATCAAAGCGTTGGCGATACAACAGGCCCTGGTGGAATTGTCCGTGCTATGCGCACAATCCCTATGTTTGAGGTTATCGGTAATTACATTAAGGAATACTGCCCAAATGCGTGGGTAATCAACTATACAAACCCAATGACACTTTGCGTAAAGACACTTTATCATGTCTTCCCCGAAATCAAGGCATTTGGTTGTTGTCACGAAGTTTTCGGAACTCAAAGACTACTCACATGGGTAGTTGAGGAATACCTTGGAAAGAAGGCTACAAGATCGGAAATCAAGGTAAATCCCGTTGCGGTAAACCACTTTACATGGCTAACAAGCGCTAAATATGAGGGCATTGACCTGTTCCCATATTACGCTAAATATTGTGATAAATATGCCGACGGACTTCCTGCAAAACCCGATAATAACTGGATGAATAACTTCTTTGCTTGCGCAGGTAAGGTAACATTTGACCTGTTCAAAAGATTTGGCTACATTTCCGCAGCGGGCGACCGTCACTTGGCGGAATTTTGCCCAGGTAAGTGGTATCTTGAAAGCCCTGAGCGAGTAAAAGAAATGAAATTCGGTCTAACTCCCGTTTCTTGGAGAAAAGGCGACCTTCAATACCGTCTTGATAGAAGTAAAAAACTCCTTAGCGGTGAGGAAGAAATCAAACTCTCCAAAACAGGTGAAGAGGGTGTTAACCAAATGAGAGCCTTAATCGGTCTTTGCGACCTCATTACAAATGTTAACATTCCAAACAGAGGACAAATTCCAAACCTTCCAATCGGCGCAGTCGTTGAAACAAATGCAATCTTCCGCACTGATGAACTCACTCCCGTTATGGCAGGTGAAATTCCAACATCAATTTATCCGCTTGTTTCTAAAATTTGCTCTGAGCAAGAGGCGGTTTTTGATGCTATTTCAAAGCGCGATATTGAGGCAATCTTCAATGCCTTTGCATCTGACCCACTTGTTACTTGCGATATAAAATCCGCAAGAAAAATGTTTGATGAAATGGTAGAGAATACAAAGAAATATCTAACCGATTACAATCTATAATAAAAAATAAAAAGCGAGGAAAAATCCCTCGCTTTTGAATTTGAATGGTAAAAACTACAAATTTCACCAAATTTTTTACAGGTAATTACTGAAAACTCCGCAATATATAATATATATTATAGCCCCCAAAAATCAAACGGGAGAAATGGCATACCCGACAAAGAGACATGCCAAAAAACTCACACTAAAATTAAAGCGGAGGACTTCCAAATGCAAAACAAAATTTACTGCAAAACAACAGGCCACGACCAAATCTCGTTCTACATCGCACAAAACGGATGTGAATACTACCTATTTACACAAAAATATAAGCGTAGCGCATTCGAATATTATGCCGATGGCGTCACTGTTTCCGATGCGCTAAATTCGAGAAAAGGCACTCGTGATGTTGCAATTTTGAAGGTAATGACCAAACTTCCCTCTTACATAAGATATATTGAGCGCGAGTATGACATCATTGTCCTCGACAAAACTCAACGCAAAGTAAATGACCCTTACCGCAAGGTAAGAGTCGCCTAAAAACCGAACACGACTTTTTATATAGACGGTTGATCCCCTCCTTAGTCAACCGAAAAAACAGCAAGCCTTGTGCTTGCTGATTTTTTTGTCTTTTGCAAACGGGAGCGGTAATTTTTTCGTTTCAAGTCACAAAACAAACGACAAATGATTTTTGTTCAATTTGTCCCTTTACATATCAGTAAATATATGTTAAAATTAAAACAAGATTACTCTGAAAGGAGATAGTTATGACAAACCTGAATGATTTTGAAATTGTAGATGGAAAATTAAAAAAATATAAAGGAAACTCCACAGTAGTCGAAATTCCCGACGGAGTTACCTCGATTGATAACTACGCCTTTTATATTTGTGCTTCAATCAAAGAAATAAAACTACCAAACAGCGTTCAAGAAATCGGACATGGTGCGTTTAAGTCGTGCGTAAATCTCAAAAAAATCAACATTCCAAGAAGCGTTGTGGCAATAGGTAACGAAGCCTTTGCAAACTGTCGCACCCTTGCATCAATCGAAATCCCGACAAGTGTAAAAACTATGGGAGATCGTGCGTTCTATTTTTGTCCCTCGCTCATTATAAAATGTGAGGCGACAAAATGCCCATCGGGTTGGGTGTCGGGTTGGAAATTGGCTAATTCCAGCGATACAAATTCGCCGTTTCATCGCCCTGTATGGGGATATAAATTCCCAAGCGATAAAAAAGATGATTATGTTATGCTAAACGGCAAAATCAAAAAATACACAGGCACTGATGCCGATATTGTCATTCCCGAAGACTTAAATGTTACGGAAATTGGCGATTTTGCGTTTATGAACTGCACATCTATAAAGAGTGTCAAAATTCCAAACGGTGTAACCGTCATCGGCACTCGCGCGTTTTGGGGTTGTTCTTCACTTAATAACATTCAAATTCCAAACAGCGTAACAACAATCGGCGCAGGCGTGTTTTATGATTGTTCTTCGCTTGAAAAAATAACTATTCCAAGCAGTGTTGTAAAAATGGGCTATAATGTATTCCTAAAATGCCCTAATGTTGTAATTTATGCCGATACTAACGCAAAGCCTGTGGGCTGGGATAACCAATGGAACCCCGATAAACGCCCTGTGTTTTGGAAAGTTGAACCGATAGCGCCTCAAAAGAACGAGCAAGTAAAGGTCCGTGATGACAGGTCAAAGGAAGAACTTGATAAATTTGTCAAAACTATAAAAAAGGTGCAAGAGAAAGAAACGAGAAAGTTTGTCGAAACCGTAAAAAAGGCGCAAGAGCCAAAAGTTTCGCCACTTTCCGACTTCAAAATCCGCAATGGTGTTTTAGTCAAGTATCTTGGCAAAGATGAAACTCTTATCTTGCCCGAAGAGATTTGCGCAATTGACGGACATACTTTTGTCGATAACGAAACGGTAAAAAAGGTTATCTTGCCAAAAACTCTTACAACAATCGGCGCAGGCGCATTTCTTGACT
Organism: Eubacteriales bacterium; assembly: GCA_045578005.1. Lineage (GTDB taxonomy): Bacteria > Bacillota > Clostridia > Oscillospirales > CAG-272 > RGIG2000. Next base: position 9,696 of record JAZNJK010000229.1, read on the forward strand.
GCTATAATCTTGAAGAAATTTTCATTCCGAAAAGCGTCACTAAAATAGAGCGCCTTGCCTTCCGAGGTTGCGAAAAACTCACTATCTATTGTGAGATAACCACCGCTCCAAGAGGTTGGGACACTCGCGCTCAATCCAAATGGAACGGCACATCCCCCGTCGTTTGGGGACACAAACTCAAATAACGAAAGGAGAATGCTATGAGCATCATAAACGGCTTTGAAATCAAAAACGGCGTCCTTATAAAGTATAGTGGAACCGATAAAAATGTCGTAATTCCAAATGGTGTCACTTCGATAGGCTACGGAGCATTCGCTTGTTGTTCCTCGCTTACAAGTGTAACAATTCCGAGGAGTGTGAAATCTATATCGTCGTCGTTCTTTTCTTGTTTCTCGCTTGAGAGAATAGAAGTTGATCCTCAAAACCGATGGTTCAAATCAATAGACGGAAATCTTTATTCAAAGGATGGAAAGACTTTTATTAAATATGCTACTGGCAAAAAGGAAGATAAATTCGTAATTCCGAATGGCGTAATCTCGATACACTTCGATGCGTTTAGTCAGTGTAAATCTCTTACAATCATAACGATTCCTGATGGTGTAACCTCGATATATAACGGGGCATTTTGTGAGTGTTCTTCGCTTACAAGCGTAACGCTCCCCGATAGTGTAACCTCAATAGGCAAGCATGCATTTAGCGGTTGCTCCTCGCTTACAAGCATAGTGATACCAAATAGCGTATTCTCAATTGAAGATTATGCGTTTATGGAATGCCCCAACCTTACAATTTACTGTGAAGCGACTTCGGAACCTAACGGATGGCAGGTGAATTGGAACTCTAACGATTGCCCTGTAAAGTGGGGATATAAAACCGACAAAGAAACGATAGAAATACCACCCCCCTCGCCAATCAAGGACTTCAAAATCCGAAACGGAGTTTTGGATAGATACATTGGTAACAGCGAAACAGTTGTTATTCCCGACGGGATAACTTGCATAAGTGCGAGCGCGTTTAGTGAAAATCATAGCGTAAAGCATACGCTAAAGAGCCTATATCTACCGCAAACCCTTGAAATAATCGAGGCGGGAGCGTTTATAGGCTTTGACACACTCGAAAGAATAGTAATTCCAAAAAGCGTCGAGGTTATAGGGCGTGTTACCTTCCGCGGATGCGATAATTTAACAATCTATTGCGAGCGAAAGGAAAGTGAAATTCCTCTCGATTGGGAAAGTCGCCCCCTTGTCCATTGGAACATAGGCAAGCGCCCTGTAAAATGGGGGTGCAAAATAGAATATAAGAGGAGGCCACTATGAGCATCACAAACGGTCTTACGATTCGAAATGGTGAACTTGTAAATTGCAGAGAATACGGAGGCGTTGTAACAATTCCGAAAAATGTAATTTCGATAAGTAGAGACGCATTTGACGGTTGTTCCAATATAAGAAAATTTGAGGTTGAGCCTAAAAATCCGTTCTATATCGCAATAGACGGAAACCTTTATACCAAGGACGGAAAAACACTTGTTCACTATGCCACTGGTAAAAAAGAAAATGCTTTCGCAATTCCCAAAGGGGTAACTTCAATAGGCGAAAAAGCATTCTATCGGGCTACATATTTAACAAGCGTAACAATTCCCGATAGCGTTGACTCAATAGGATATAGCGCATTTTCAGGTTGTTCCTCGCTTACAGGTGTTACAATTCCAAACAGTGTAAAATCTATTGACACTTACGCATTTGCAAGTTGTCCTTTGCTTGGTAAAATAATAGTCCCCAAAAGTGTAGTCGAAATGGGAGAAGATGTGTTTTACGGTTATCACAAACTTGCTATTTACTGTGAAGCAACCGAAAAACCAATAAAATGGCACTGGCGTTGGAATCCCAACAACCGCCCTGTAAAATGGGGATACGGGCAACCCAGTGTAAAACCCAAGACTGAAACCGTTAATCGCTATTTTGAAATTTCAAACGGCGTGCTTAAAAAGTATAGAGGTCCGTCGGGTGATGTCATAATTCCAAGCGGAGTTACAAAAATAGGCTATATCGCCTTTATTGACTGCGCATATATAACAAGCGTAACCGTTCCCGAGGGCGTTTTAGAAATCGGCTCTCGTGCGTTTAAAAGGTGTAGCGCACTTAAAAGCGTAAAATTGCCAAGCACCCTTAAAAAGATAGGTAACGGCGCATTTTATCAATGCGAATCACTTAAAACAATAAACATTCCAAAGAGTGTAACATCAATCGGTGAAGATGCGTTTTATAAATGCACTTCGCTTGAAAATATCATTCTTCCAAAATACTTGACCGAGGTGGGAATGGGCGCATTTTCCTACTGCCCGTCGCTCACTATATATTCCGAATCATCAAAAAAGCCCGACGGATTTCACCCAAGTTGGAAGCCGAAATCACGCCGTGTCGTTTGGGGTTATGAGGGCGAAAACCAAGCCAATGTCAAAGTGGAAAAAAGGGAAGAGGTCAAGGGCGTTGTCAATGTTAAAAAGGCGGAAACACTCGCACCTAAAAAACTCACACCATCACCGCTTGATGATTTTAAAGTTAGAAATGGTGTTTTAAGTGCATACCTTGGCAAAGATGAAATTCTTGTCTTGCCCGAGGAAATTTGCGAAATTGATGTAAATGCCTTTGCAAGTAACAGTAAAATAAAAAAGGTTATCTTGCCAAAAACTCTTACAACAATCGGCGCAGGCGCATTTCTTGACTGTTATAACCTTGAAGAAGTGTTCATTCCTCAAAGTGTCGAATTTATCGGACGCGTGGCATTCCGTGGTTGCGAAAAACTCACAATCCACTGTGAGCAAACCGCCCACCAAAGAGGTTGGGACACTCGCACCCACTCCCATTGGAATATAGACAACCGTCCAATCGTTTGGGGATATAAACTCAAATAAAAAAAGGCTATCGCATTTGCGATAAAAACAGAAGAGAGTTAACGGTTTTAGCCATTAACTCTCTTTTTCTGCTTTGTGAAGTTTT
>JAZNJK010000230.1:0-13279 GCA_045578005.1 Eubacteriales bacterium
ATGGCTACGATCCGACTTCTTAGTCGTGCGGTCGACACCGCTAAAATCATAAAAGAAGAAACAGGATGCGAAATTCTTGAAATTGACGAAAGAGTTATTGAGCGAGATTTCGGTGAACTTAGCGGTCTTGTCTATGAAGAATACTCAAAGGCAACATTTAATAATGTTCCCGAAATAAAGACGGTTGAAACTGTTGAAGCGCTCCTTGAAAGAATAAACGCGTTCATTAAGGAAAAAATAAAAATAGGTGAGCGTGTGCTTATTGTCACCCACGGAGCAGTAACAAGAATATTTGCCCGTTATAGTGAAAAATCCGCACACATACCTCCTGATTTTGAACATTCAATAGATAATTGCCACCTTGTGTGTTATACATATGACGGCGAAAAAACAACACTTGAAGCATATAATGTGTCCCCGTGGGATATGTCAAATCTCTTAACGAAAGAGGAAGATGATGAAAACTAAGAAAAAAGCAACTAAAAAGCAAAAAATGTGGGCACTTGTCGGTCTTGTGTGCGTGGCAGTAGTCCTAATTCTCTTTATCACGATAGGAATTCCTATGATAAAGGATATTAAAAACAGCGGATATAACAGTAAGTATGTCTATGACGGAATGTCCCTTGTCGGCGTATGGCAAGAAAAGGAGAATTTTGATGACGCCTGCTATAAAATTTATGAGTTCAAGGAAAACGGCAAGGCGATTACAACCCTATATGTGCGTGGAATTGTCGCTGTAAGAGATGAGCTTAGCACATACCGCATAGAGGATAAAAACACACTTATCGTCACCTATACAATAGAGGGCAACCCAAGAAACTCCGAGAGTAAATTTTCAATAAGCGAGGATAAGAATACTCTTGTTTTGAGAGCTGACGGCAAAAACACTATTCTTTGTAAATACAACCTTGAATATAATGAGGATGAGTCAATCTTTGGCGAGTGGGTAAGTGATAAAAATGTTACCTATAATTTCCAAAATGACTATACAGGCAAAAACCTTGACGCAACAGGCGTAAATAACATAGTTTATTCCACAAAGGGCGATAAGCTGTATCTGTTCTATGATGAATATTTTCCGATAGAGGACTATTCCTTGCAGGATAAATATGTCCTTGAATATTCGTATAAGATAGAGGGAAGCACCCTTACTCTTACGGATATAAACGGCAATACAGCATCGTATCAAAGGAAATGAAAGCATTAAAAACAGCCACATATCGCAAAAAATGCGTGTAAAGGAGATAAAATGGAGCTTTTCGAGAAACAGTTGTCCTCAAAGCAAATCTTTGACGGACGCGTAGTTAAATTGTTCGTTGATGATATTGAACTTCCTAACGGACAAACATCAATAAGAGAATATATAAAACACCCCGGCGCAGTTTGTGTTATTCCAATCGACGAAAACAAAAATGTGATAATGGTGCGTCAGTTTAGATACCCCTTCGGTCGCCCCCTTCTTGAAATTCCTGCGGGTAAATTAGAACCGAATGAAGACCCCTTTGAGGCTGTTCAGCGTGAACTTGAAGAAGAAAGCGGTGTTATCGCTAAAAATATAGAGTTTATCGGGACGACATACACCACCGTAGCCTTTACAAACGAGCAAATCTATACCTATCTTGCAACCGATCTTACTTATACAAATCCACATACCGATGAGGACGAATTTGTCGAGGTTGAGAAAATCCCCCTTGATGTGCTTGTTAAAATGGTTATGGACGGTGAAATAAAGGACTCAAAAACCCAAGTAGCAATTCTTAAAGCGGATAGAATTTTGAGCGCAAGAAAATAAAAGGAAAAAGAAATGAACCTTCGAAATAATATAAGATTTAATAGGACAAAAATGCTTGATGAGGCGGCACTAAATCATCGCCCCACTCACTATATGAATACATTTTTAGTGTTCCTTTTTGTCTATATGATAATAACCCTCGCTCGTGAGGTTGTAACAGCAATCCCAATGACAATCTATCTTCTCACCTCGAAAAAATTCCTTACCGCCTTTGGCGAGTATATGGCGGAAAAGATAGACCAAACAACCTTTACGGGCATTTTAGATGAACTTATGGTAGATGTCCCTTGGTCCGTCGTTCTCGTGTCGATTTTCTCGGCAGGACTTATGATTTTAGGTGCGATTATCTATTGTAAAAAGTTCGAAAAGCGCGGGGTTGCATCACTCGGCATAAGAAAAACAAATTACGCCCTTGAATACGGTGTTGGCGCACTTGTAGGCCTCGCCCTCTATGGTGTAACCGTGCTTATCTCGTTCCTTTTCGGCTCGGTCAACCTTGCCCAAGGTAGCGGTTTTACATTTGCAACAGTCCTTTTCTTACTTGCATTTATCGTTCAAGGCGCAGGCGAGGAAATCCTTCTTCGTGGATACCTTATGACAAGCGTTGCTCGTGACTATAAAGTGGGACTTGCACTTGCATTTAGTTCTGCAGTATTCTCAATACTTCACGCATCAAATGGTGGAGTTAGCCTAATTGCACTAATCAATGTGTTCGCATTCGGTATCTTTGAGGGTATTTATATCTTAAAGCGTGGCGACATCTTCGGTGCGTGTGCAATCCATTCAATGTGGAACTTCGCACAAGGCAACATCTTCGGTTCAAGCGTAAGCGGAATTTCAAATATTCCATCAATATTCAATATGACCTACGATGTTCACCAACCTCAAATCAATGGCGGAGCATTCGGTCTCGAAGGCGGTCTTGTCACAACAATCGTCCTTATCGTGGCAATCGGTATCTTGATGCTCATTCCACCCAAAAAATCCGAACTCCCCGAATATGAACTCCTCGGAATTTGACTATTCCAAACAAAAATTGAATGTAAAAAGCCCTGTCATTTCGATAGGGTTTTTTGCATATAAAAAACCACCCGAGAGGGTGGTTTTAGTTTTGTCGGCATACCCAAAATGAATATATTCACAAAATCGTGCATATATTCATATTTTTTGCATATATTCACAAAATACAACAAAATCTTGCGCATATAATGAATATTTTTATAATAAAAGTATTGACAATGTCAAAATGCAGTTGTATAATAATAACATCTTATTCAATTAGCCACACGGCTAAAATTTATTTTTGGAGGAAAAGATAATGAAAAAAATCATTTCACTTGCACTTGCGGTTATTATGATCGCTTGTTGCTTCGCTCTCACATCTTGTGGAGACGAAAAAATTTATGTTCAAACAAACGCATACTTCGCACCGTTTGAATACTATGACGGCACCGAAATCGTTGGTGTTGATGTTGAGATTATGAATCTCGTTGGTGAAAAGCTTGATAAAGAGGTTGTATTCACCGATGGAGACTTCGCAGTAATCATCGATGTTGTTAAGGAGGGCAAAACCGCTGACTGTGGCGCTGCCGGACTTACAATCACTGAGGAGCGTGCTGAAAAGGTTGACTTTTCAACTCCTTACTACACATCAGTTCAGTATGTAATCTATAAGAAGGACAATGCTCCTGCTACAAAGACTGCAGCTGACGGAAGCAAGTACATCGTTTGGGAAGCGCTTGCAGGCAAGAAGATCGGTACACAAACCGATACAACAGGTTGGATCTACACCGACGGTGAGGTTAACGCAACCGAGGACAACGACTACGGCTATAACGGAGTGCTTTACGGCACAGGCGCAACCTGCGTAGCAATGGATAGCGCGCAAATCGCCGTTGACGGTCTTGGCACACTTACAGATGTTGTTGTAATTGATGAGCTTCCGGCTGAGTACATCGTTTCTAAGAACTCTGGACTTGAGTGCGTTCCGCTTTACTACACAGGCGCCGATGGAGAGGCAGATAGCATTGTTGAAGAGCAATATGCAATTTGCGTAACCAAGGGCAATACCGAGCTTCTCAATGCTATCAATGATGTTTTGGCTGAGCTTATCGCACAGGATAAGATCAACGAAATGGTTATGAAGCACATGGGAATGGACAAATAATCAAATAATACAGGAAAAGAACTGTAAATCAGTTCTTTTCCGTTTTTAATGCAGGAAACACAAATGAATTTTTTTGAAAAAGTAATACAACTGTTTACAACTGAAAAGTATCTTGAACTAATGTTCACAGGACTTGGGTATACTTTCTTAATATCAGTTTTTGCAGCAATCCTCGGTCTTATCCTCGGAACACTCGTTGCACTTTGCTCAATTTCAAAGAGTAAAACAGTTTTGATGAAGATATTAAAAGGTATTTGCAAAGTCTACATAACCATAATAAGAGGAACACCAATGGCACTTCAACTTTTCATTATGGTATTTGCAGTATTCGCAATTAGAGGCTTCCCGGTTGAAATAACAGCAATTTTGGCATTCGGAATTAACTCAGGCGCATATGTTGCCGAGAATATTCGTGCGGGAATTTTGTCAGTAGACATCGGTCAAACCGAGGCAGGACGCGCCCTTGGTCTTAATAACAAAATTACCATGATGAAAATAGTAATTCCGCAAGCAATAAAGAATGTAATCCCCGCCATCGGTAACGAACTTATCGCACTTATCAAGGAAACATCAATAGTAAGTATGATTAGCATTACCGACCTTACAATGGCAGCAAAAATCATCGGTGCGGGAAATAACCTTGCAAGTTATGTTGTTCCAATGGCATCAGCCGCGGTATTCTACCTTGCAATCGTATATCTACTCACCTTTGGTATAAAGAAAATAGAAAAGAGGTTGAGAGCAAGTGATAAGCGTTAAAAATATTCATAAAAGCTTTGGCGACCTCGATGTTTTGCGTGGCGTATCGTGCGAAATTGAAGCAGGAGAAAAGGTTGTAATCCTCGGTCCTTCGGGAAGCGGAAAAAGCACACTTCTTCGCTGCATGAATTTGCTTGAGGAGCCAACACACGGCGAAATTTGGCTTGAGGGTAAGCTCATAAATGAGGCAGACCCCTACGAGCACGATGAAATTATTGAGCTAAGCCGAACATTTCAAAATCTTTTTGAGCAAAGGAAAACAGCTCTTGGCGACAGTAGCGACCTTGAGCTTGAAAAGAAAAATATAATCCTTGAAATCAAGGAGAAGAAGCTCCTTCAAAAAAGAGAAGGAAAAGCATTTAAGCAAGCATTAAGGGACTGCCAGGAAAAATACGGCATAGATATAAATCTTGCCCGTCAGGATGTAGGAATGGTGTTCCAGCACTTCAACCTATTCAATAATATGACCGTAATCAAAAACCTTACGCTTGCCCCCGTTCAGCTCGGACTTAAAACTCAGGAGCAGGCGGAGGAAACCGCAATGAAGCTTCTTACAAGAATCGGACTTGCGGATAAGAAAGACGAATACCCCTCAAAGCTCTCGGGCGGACAAAAGCAAAGGGTTGCAATTGTTCGAGCGCTTGCTATGAACCCTAAGGTAATGCTTTTTGATGAGCCAACAAGTGCGCTTGACCCCGAAATGGTAGGCGAAGTTCTTGATCTAATAAAGGAACTTGCCAACGAAGGAATGACAATGGTTATCGTAACTCACGAAATGGGATTTGCAAGAGAAGTAGGAACAAGAGTTCTCTTCATGGCAGACGGAATTATCGCTGAGGAAGGAACACCAAGTGAGGTTTTTGATAACCCCAAAAATCCAAGAACAGTTCAATTTTTTAAGGCTGTCCTTTAACTAAGGAGATGGTTTGATGAAGTACGAAAAATCCTGCGGTGCAGTGATTTTCCGCAAAACAAGAGGAAAATATGCCGTACTTCTTATAAAAAACAGATATGCGGATTTTTGGTCGTTTCCAAAAGGGCATGTTGAAGAAGGCGAAAATGAATATCAAACCGCCATTCGCGAGGTCAAAGAGGAAACGGGCATTGATGTCAAAATCGAAAATGGTTTTCGTATGGAATCCGTGTATATGATAGGCAAGAAAAAGAATATCGAGAAAAAGGTTGTATATTTCACATCACTCACCACAAGAGCGTATGTTGAACCTCAACCCGAAGAAATATCCGCATTTAGATGGTTTTTCGAGGACGAATTTCCCGTTGAAAAAACCTTTGAAAATGATAGGACAATCTTCACCGAGGCGCTAAAATTCATAAAAGGACGCTTCGGCGAGGCAACCGAAAAACGCTTTTGAGCCACGACATAAGATAAACGACAAATCTAAAAAAGCCGAGGTTTCCTCGGCTTTTTATATTGTATAAATGAAAATATCTGAAAAACGGCTCGAAATTCTTAAAAATGCTATCAAAATGCTTTCAAAATATACTTATGAATATATAATCATATAAACATATGAACATCTATTATACATAAAACCCCGAAAAATAACGCATCATACACCGTATGATGCGCCTTTTATTAATTATCGCTATTTTCTTGCGCTTTGTCAAAAGCCGAGCAAATCATATCTACCATTTTATCATTAGCCTCAAAAACGATAGCGTCAAAATATCCGTCTTTATTTTGGAAAACGAGATAATATCTTTCTTTTGAACTTAAAAAGTTTTGAACATACCTCGAAACACGAAGGTCCTTAAATTGTCCTTTGAGTTCGGCGTGGAGTTCTTTTTCGTATTTTCCGTGTTTAACACAATCGGTAAGCGGATAATATACAACATAATTTCCGCGCCTACCCGTTATCTTGTTTACATAAAAATCAAGTGTGCCATTTCTTTCCATTAAAATATACTCGAAAGTTGTCGCATCATATTTAACGAAGAAGAATACACTCACCGCCATAAGAATAAGCGCAACCGAGTATAAAATCGTTCGAATAAGCCCCGATGAGTTAATCATCATGAAAGCAACGGAAAGAAATAGTGAGCCGAAGTAAACGAGCCGAGCCTTAGTATCAATCTTTTTTGGAGAGTATTTCATTTTGCCCCCTTTAAAATATAGCCAAAAAAACAATAAGACCACCGTTGGTGGTCTTTATGTCTAACTTACGCTTCAGTCTTCTTAATGATTTCCTTGTTTGCGTAGTAACCGCAAGCAGAGCAAACGCGGTGGCTAAGATTGTATTCGCCACATCTTGAGCACTTAACCATTGTTGGAGCGGTGAGCTTGCTGTTGTTTGATCTTCTGAGATTTGTTCTTGAATGAGACTGCTTTCTCTTTGGAACTGCCATTGTAAGAAACCCCCTTTTTTCAGTTAAATCTTTTTATCGCAAAGATTATACCATAAACTTTAATCATTTTCAAGTAGTTTTTGCAAAATTGCGAGTCGTGGATCAATTTCTTTTTTCTTCGGGCAATCGCAAGGACCGAAATTGAGATTTTTCGCACAATTCGGACAAAGCCCTGCGCATTCCTCTTTACACAGGAGCCTTGACGGAAATTCGAGAAGCAAATCCTCTACGAGTTCACGGTCGATGTCTAAGAGTCCGTTTTTAGCGACGATAAAACCGTCACTCTGCTCGTTTTGGAGTGTGCCTGAATTAGCGACAATACGATTGAATTTAAGGACAAATTTGCCAGATATATCCTCAAGACATCTTGCACAGCGAGAAGAATATTCAATCTCCGCCTCAGCATTAAGGTTCATATACCCCGCATTATCGGTGATAAATCCCTTAACTGAAACAGGCGCTGTGAAAGAAACATCATCCGGCGGTAAAACGGGACAATCCTCATTGTCAATCTCGATAATATAATCGAAATCAATTCGGGAAAGTTGACCGCTCAAAAGAGGTTTAAGATCAATAATCATAAATACTCCCTCCGCACGCAATTCTACTTAGATACTAATTATATAGAAAAAAACCCCATTTGTCAAGTATTTTTGCAAAAAAACTTGAACATAAATCAAAACTGTGCTAAAATATAAAAGCAAAGTGCAAAAAAGCAACAAAAACACGCACAAATCCCCCAAAAAAGGAGAATATATTTGGAAAACCTCGGCAAAATTCTAAAAGTAGTTTTAATAATAGCAATCGTTTCGGTTCTTGCATTACTTCTTGTGAATATTTTCAAATCCGATAATAAAGAACTTGAAGACCTTGAAAAAACCGACGCGTTTAACCTCGCCTACGAAGCGTCAAACGACCTTCGCACTCACATAGCGGGAGATAATGAAGGATTTTCGCAAAATGGCGGACTTTACGCATACTCCCTCTACTATATTGAAAAGAGCGGATATATTCAAATCACCGTCCGTTATAATGAAAGACATATGGACGACATCGAAAATAGTTATAAAGACTTCGATAGGTCAAAAATCTACTATACATTGACCGATGAAAAAGGCAACACCTATACCCCAACCGTTCTTGATAGCGCATCAAAATATCATTATAAATATTTCAAACTTGAATTTGAAAATGTTGATTTTACAGACACATCACTCAAATTAAATATGGTAATTGATGTTCTTGATGACAAAATCGGTGACCAAAACTCCGTTGTCATTCATAAAAAAGGGCAAAACAGTATCCCCTACAACCCCAACTAAAACCTAAATGCAATCCTGTGGATTGCATTTTTTGATGCAAATTTTATCTTTGAATAAATATAATCTTTACAACGCGCAAAAAATATGATAAAATAATATGAAATAATAAAATTAGGAGAAAGGAAAGCCATGGAAAATAAGCAATTTAAGTTAAATAGTGCGTTCAAGCCAACAGGCGACCAACCGCAAGCCATAAAAACACTTACCGACGCTATAAGGTCGGGGAATAAAATGCAAACACTTCTTGGCGTTACAGGAAGCGGAAAAACCTTTACAATGGCAAATGTTATTGCCAACCTCAACCGCCCCACCCTTATCCTTGAACCTAATAAGACTCTTGCCGCACAGGTTTGCTCGGAAATGCGTGCACTTTTCCCCGAAAATGCGGTTGAATATTTCGTGTCCTATTATGATTATTATCAGCCCGAGGCATATATTCCCGGTAAGGATATTTATATCGAAAAGGACGCAATGGTAAACGATGAGATAGATAAACTCCGTCATAGTGCAACAAGTTCACTTTTCGAGCGCCGTGATGTCATTATCGTCGCATCAGTATCGTGTATTTACTCCCTTGGAGACCCCGAGGAGTATCATAATATGGTAATCGACCTTCGTGAAGGAATGGAGATGTCGAGAGATACTCTCGTGCGCCGTCTTGTCGGTATGAACTACGAGAGAAACGATGTCAATTTTGTCAGAGATAAATTTAGAATACGCGGTGATGTGGTTGAAATTCTACCTGCATCGTCATCGGATAAGGCAATCCGTATCGAGTTTTTCGGTGATGAAATTGAGCGAATTAGCGAAATAAATACCCTAACGGGCGAGGTTATAAGAGAACTCAAATTTGTAGCCATCTTCCCCGCAAACCACTATGTCGTCAGCGATGAAAAGCGTGAGCGTGCGCTTAAAGAAATCGAGGCGGAAATGGAGGAGCGTGTCGCATATTTCAAGAGTGAGAATAAACTCCTCGAGGCTCAAAGAATTGAGGAAAGGACAAGATACGACCTTGAAATGCTACGAGAAATCGGCTTTTGTTCAGGCGTTGAAAACTATTCAAGAGTCCTTTCGGGAAGAGAGCCTGGCTCAACACCGCACACACTTCTTGACTACTTCCCCGATGATTTTCTCATTTTCCTTGATGAGAGCCATGTAATGCTCCCACAGGTTAGAGGAATGAGTGGCGGTGACCTTGCGAGAAAGAAAAACCTTGTCGAATTCGGTTTCCGTTTGCCCTCGGCTTACGATAATAGACCGCTTTACTTCAATGAATTTTTGTCAAAACTCGGACAAACCGTTTTCGTGTCCGCAACCCCTGCCGAATTTGAAAAGACAAACTCCACCGTAATAGCGGAGCAACTTATTCGCCCAACAGGTCTTGTTGACCCCGAAATTGAGATTAGACCAATTAGCACACAGGTCGATGATGTAATGGGCGAAATCCGCATTCGTGCCGAAAAAGGCGAAAGAGTCCTTGTCACCACCCTAACAACAAAAATGGCGGAGGACCTTACCGAATACTTGACCGCAAACGGACTTAAAGTCAAGTATATCCACCACAATGTCGATACAATAGAGCGTATGGAAATTATAAGAGCCTTGCGCCTTGGCGAATTTGATGCCCTAATCGGTATCAACTTGTTAAGAGAAGGTCTTGACATTCCCGAAGTGTCCCTTGTCGCAATTCTCGATGCCGATAAGGAAGGACTTTTCCGTTCCGAAACATCACTTGTTCAAACGATAGGACGCGCGGCAAGAAACGCAAACGGACGAGTCATAATGTTCGCCGATACGGTAACGCGTTCAATGAAAAACGCAATCGACGAAACAAACCGCCGTCGCAAAGTCCAAACCGAGTATAATATGGCAAACGGAATAGTGCCGAAAACTATCATCAAAGACATTCACGATGTTATCGACCTTGGCAAACGCTCCGAGGAATCAAAGGCGATAAAGAAGATGAGCCATAAGGATAAAGAAAAACTTATCGAAAAACTCACCGCCGAAATGCGTGAGGCATCGCGCAATCTCGAATTTGAACGCGCCGCCTACCTACGCGATAAAATCCGTGAACTTCAAATATTGAAAACCAAAGGTGAAAAATGAAAAACAGTATTGAAATTAAGGGCGCAAGAGTTCATAATCTCAAAAACATAAATGTGACAATCCCAAGAGATAAACTTGTTATTTTGACAGGTCTTTCAGGCTCGGGAAAAAGTTCACTTGCGTTTGATACAATATATGCCGAGGGACACCGCCGATTTGTCGAATCGCTCTCATCATATGCGAGAATGTTTCTCGGTCAACTTGATAAGCCCGATGTAGATAGCATAGAGGGACTTTCCCCCGCTATATCAATCGACCAAAAAACAACCTCTAAAAACCCTCGTTCAACAGTTGGAACAGTAACCGAAATATACGACTATTTAAGACTGCTTTATGCACGACTTGGCACAGTTCACTGTCCCGAGTGCGGAAAGGAAATAAAACAGCAAAGCGTCGACCAAATCATTGATAAAATCCTAACAATGAACGATGGTGAGCGCTTTATGGTTCTTGCCCCTGTTGTCAGAGGTAAAAAGGGAAGACACGAAAAGGTCCTTGCCGACGCAAGAAAAAACGGCTATGCCCGTGTCCGTGTTGACGGAGTCGTTTACGACCTTAATGAAGATATCGAACTTGAACTTACCAAAAAACACAATATAGACATAGTTGTTGACCGCCTTGTAATGCGTGAGGATATTCGCCCACGACTTGCCGACTCGGTAGAAACAGCACTTAAAATTTCCGATGGACGCGTAACTGTCGTTACCGTTCCAAGAGATGGCGAAGGCAAGGAAAGCGAATTTTCCACAAACTACGCCTGTGAGGAACACGGAATTAGTTTTAGCGAAATTGAGCCTCGCTCATTCTCGTTCAACAACCCGTTTGGTGCGTGTCCTCACTGCCTCGGTATCGGTGAAATGCGTAATATTTCCCCTGATAAAATCATTCCAGATAAGTCCCTCTCACTCTCGCAAGGAGCGATACAGGTAAACGGATTTAAGAGTATTGATGAACTCAGTTGGACAGGCCCTCTTTTCAAAGCGGTATGTGAGCGAATGGGGCTTTCAATCGACACTCCTATCAGTAAATTCACAAAAGACCAACTCGATATAATCCTCTACGGCACAGGCGACGAGGAGTATAAGGTTGACCGCTATTTTGCGAAACAAAAAAGAACTCAAATAGTAAAATTCGACGGTGTTATAAAGACAATAGAGCAAAGAATGAAGATGATGGGCGATGATTATTACGACCAATTCATCGAGGAGCAACCCTGTCCCGAGTGTAACGGACAAAGGCTCAATAAATTCTCCCGTTCAGTCACCGTTGGCGGAAAAACAATAGACGAATTTTGTCGTATGAGTGTCACCGATGAACTCGTTTTCATAAACAGTCTTGAATTTTCACCGAGCGAGGAAAAGATAGCAAAGGAAATTCTAAAAGAAATCCGCGCACGCCTTGGATTTATGAAGAGCGTCGGTCTTGAATACCTAACCCTTGCGAGAAAATCTTCAACCCTTTCAGGTGGCGAGGCGCAAAGAATTCGCCTTGCAACGCAAATCGGTTCAGCCCTTGTCGGAGTTTTGTATATCCTTGACGAGCCAAGTATCGGACTTCACCAAAGGGATAACAGTAAACTCATAAAAACACTCAAAGACCTACGAGATGTAGGAAACAGCGTTATCGTCGTTGAACACGATGAGGAAACAATGCTTGAAAGCGATTACATCGTTGACATCGGACCAAGGGCGGGAGTCCACGGTGGAGAGGTTGTGGCAGTTGGCACACCCGAGGAAATTATGAAAAATAAGGACTCCATAACAGGCGCATACCTTAGTGGAAGACTCTCTATCCCTGTCCCAAAAACAAGAAGAAGCGGAAACGGAAACTTCTTGAAAGTTCGAGGCGCAAGGGAAAACAACCTTAAAAATATAGATGTCGAAATTCCCCTCGGTTGTTTTGTCGCAGTAACAGGAGTTAGCGGTTCGGGAAAAAGTTCGCTTGTCAATAAAATAATATACCAAACCCTTGCTAAAAAACTTAATAGAGCAATCACATACCCAGGCAAGTGCGACGGAATTGAGGGCTATGATGCCCTTGATAAAGTTATCGCAATCGACCAGTCCCCAATAGGACGCACTCCAAGGTCAAATCCAGCCACATATACGGGGCTTTTCAATGAAATAAGAGATTTATTCGCTAAAACTCCCGACGCAAAAATGCGCTCATTCGGTCCGGGTAGATTTTCCTTCAATGTAAAGGGCGGAAGATGTGAAGCCTGCGAGGGTGACGGAGTTAAAAAGATTGAAATGCACTTCTTACCCGATGTATATGTAAAATGCGATGTTTGTAAAGGCAAGCGCTATAACCGTGACACTCTTGAAGTAAAATTCAAGGGCAAAAACATTGCCGATGTGCTTGATATGACCGCCGAAGAGGGCGCAATATTCTTTGCCGATATTCCAAGTATATCAAAAAAACTTCAAACAATTTGTGATGTCGGACTTGGCTATGTCAAAATAGGTCAGTCCTCGACCACCTTGTCGGGCGGTGAAGCACAAAGAGTTAAACTCGCAACTGAACTTTCTAAGCGCTCAACAGGAAGAACAATTTATATTCTTGATGAGCCGACAACGGGACTCCATGCGGACGATGTGAATAAACTTCTCGGTGTCCTCTCTCGCCTTGTCGATGCAGGAAATACGGTAATGGTAATAGAACACAACCTCGATGTTATCAAAACCGCGGACCACATCATTGACCTCGGCCCTGAGGGTGGCGACGGCGGTGGAACAATAGTCGCACAAGGCACACCCGAAGAGG
>JAZNJK010000231.1:0-4784 GCA_045578005.1 Eubacteriales bacterium
CATAAATCAACCATTCTTTGTTACATAGCCTAAAAAAAGCACCGTTAAAAGGGCGTGTTCCATAGGGATTTTTAGTCTATAATAAAAGCATAGCACACTATACTTCACTAAAAGTGAAACGTAGTGTGCTTTTCTTATCCACAAAAGATAAACTTTTATAAGTGATATTTTTAGCCTTATGGCTAAAAGTGATATGCAAGTTTCTTGCGTTATATTTTGACTTGCAGTCAAAGTTATATTATATTTGCCACAACTTACCCTATGGGTAAATATAACTTTGCATAGCAAAATATAACTGCGAAAGCAATATAACTTGCCGATAGGCAAATATAACTAGTGCGTCAGTAATAATCTCTATTACTGACGCACTAAAACAGCAGTCCTTTTTATTTGCTAAAATTCCAATATCTCGTAGAAAGTTTCGTTAGTAGCGACGCAAATTGACTTTACGGTGTGATAAGGCACACCCTCGGCAAGGGTATCAGCGCCATAGTGGTAGTGACCTTGAAGAACCAACCTCACCTTATCCGCATAACTTTGGATGATGCGACGCGCAAGAAAACCGTTTCTTACCTGATGCGCAAAATCAACAGTCGGGTCGAGGTTTTCGTGGATTAAAACGACACAGGGTGCGCTCGATTGCTTAATTTCGCGCTCCAACATTTCAAGTTGGTCATCGGGAATGTGCGCATCGTCCCACTTTTCGCCAATCGTGTCAAAGTGTCCGTCTTTGCGGTAGTTTGCATCAAGAGCGATAAGCGTTACCCCCTCGTCCTTTATCACAAACGGCGCAACATTTACCCCGACCCCCTTAAAATCATCTCTTGTAAGTTCGAGAAAATCGTGATTGCCTGGCACAAGATAAAACGGAATGTCAAAAGCACGAATTTGCGCCACACATTCGCTTAAATATCCAAATACCTCGTTTCGTGTGTCATGCTCGGATTTGTCAACCAAATCGCCAAGACAAACGCAAAAATCGACCTCGTTGTGCTTGAAATCGTTAAGTGCCGAAATGAGCCGTTCAAAACCGATTTTAGGATATCTGCCAAGTCCCAAGTTCTCTGAACTGCAAAAATGTAAGTCCGAAAAAACACCTATTTTCATAAAATCCCCCTTAAAAACTGTCATCAAAAATAGTTTATCATACAGGGCATAAAAAGTCAAATAATTTTGTGAAAAACATAAAAAAATGCCCATTATAATGCGAAAATATTGTCAAATATAAAAAAATTTTAATTTTTGAGAATTTTTTATCAAAAATTTCTTTACATTTGTGATTTTTTTTGCTATACTACTATATGTTAATAATTCAAAATGTTTTTGCAAGGCGGTCTTTTGTCCGCCAAGCACGGAAAGAAGGTATAAAATTATGAGCCGTATGGTAGGCACAGTATCAAGAGGACTCAGAGCCCCAATTATCCGTCAGGGTGACGACCTTGTTGAAATCGTAACAAATTCAATTCTTGACGCATCGGAAGATGACGGCTTCAAGGTTCGCAACCGTGACATCGTAGCAATGACCGAGGCAATCGTAGCAAGAGCGCAAGGTAACTACGCAACAGTTGATGATATCGCAACTGATGTTAGAGCAAAACTCGGCGGTGAGGATATCGGTGTTATTTTCCCAATCCTTAGCCGTAACCGTTTCGCAATTTGCCTTCGTGGAATTGCAAAGGGAGCAAAAAAGGTTGTTCTTATGCTCTCATATCCATCAGATGAGGTAGGAAACCACCTTATCAGCCTTGATATGCTTGATGAGAAGGGAATTGACCCATACAAAGATGTTTTGGACCTTAAAACATATCGTGAACTTTTCGGATATGAAAAGCACCCATTCACAGGCATTGACTATGTTGAATACTACGAAAACTTGATTAAGGAAAGCGGAGCAGAGGCGGAAATCATCTTCGCTAACGACCCAAGAGCAATCCTTAACTATACAAAGAATGTTCTCAACTGTGACATTCACACTCGTTTCCGCACAAAGCGTCTACTTAAAAAGGCAGGATGCGAAAAGGTGTTCGGTCTTGACGAAATCTTGAACGCAAGTGTAAACGGTAGCGGATATAACGAGCAATACGGACTTCTCGGTTCAAATAAAGCAACTGAAAACCAAGTAAAACTCTTCCCACGCGATTGCCAAAAACTCGTTGAGGATATTCAAGCGAAAATCCTTGAAAAGACAGGCAAGTGCATTGAGGTTATGGTTTACGGTGATGGTGCATTTAAAGACCCTGTTGGAAAGATTTGGGAACTTGCTGACCCGATCGTTTCCCCTGCATATACAGTAGGACTTGAAGGCACACCAAACGAACTCAAACTTAAATACCTCGCTGATAACGACTTCGCTGACCTTAGCGGAGAGGCACTTAAAGAGGCGATTAAGAGAGAAATCGTTAAAAAGGACGGCAACCTCGTTGGTAAGATGGCATCTGAGGGAACAACTCCAAGACGACTAACTGACCTTATCGGTTCACTTTGCGACCTCACATCAGGTTCAGGCGATAAGGGAACACCTATCGTTTATATCCAAGGATATTTCGATAACTACACAACCGAGTAATTAAAAAGCAACAAAATGGCAATCGCTTTGGCGATTGCCATTTTCACTTTTAACAAAGCTAATAAAGTATACGAAAAGCACGCTCATTGAGCGTGCTTTTTAGTTTAATTGTTTGTTAGGCGGTATATTCGCCAAGTGATTCTTTACCTGTGGTAATTTGAACATGAGTGCAAACACTTGCTATTGTAGTAGTGTAGAGCACACCCTCTTTTCTTGTCACCTTGCTAACCATAGGTGATGAAACAGGAGTTTGTTCAGTGCCTACATATTCCTTTTGGAAGAAGTCGGCTTTTGTAATATCATCAGCATAAGCAAATCCTGCGAATACAAGTTCAATTCCAGAATTAAGTTCGTTAAATCCTTGAACCGAGAGGGAACAAGTTGAATATTCAGTGCCGATGTCAACCATAAGGTATCCGTCGTTTGCATTGAAGTTGCCCTCAGCGTTGAAGAATGAGTCAGTGCCAAGATATTTAGGATTGAAAATCACAATACCAAAGTTAACCTCACCGCCAAAGAGTGTCTTGTAAGCATCAAGACTTGACTTTATAATGTTAAATCCTGTTGCAATAGATGTCTTTTCGAGATTTGTTGAGTAGCCTTGCGCCTCAAAGATAGGAGCGTAGGTTGTTTCGGTGTTTGTTGTTGCGTCCCAAGCAGAGAATGACTTGTCAAATCCGTCAAACTCTACAAATGTTGTTACACTGTCCTTAGCGTTTACAGCACCGTAGTAAATTGTCTTTGTTCCCGCATTATCGGGGTCAAATTCACTGAACGGAGCAACTGCGTAACCTGTCCAAGTGTTTTGGAGTGCGGTTGTATCAGTTCCTCTTATAATGATGTCAGCCTTTGCAGGTTTTGAACTAATAGATGTAAAGTTTTCAGATGCAACGATGTATTTAAGTGAGTTGCAATTTGTAAATGTGTTTGCGCCTGCGGTTGTTACAGTTTCAGGAAGAACGAGAATTTCAAGTTTTGTGCAACCGTAGAGTGAAGCGTCAGAGCCAAGTGAGGTAAGCAC
The DNA here is from genome assembly GCA_045578005.1 of Eubacteriales bacterium. Taxonomy (GTDB): domain Bacteria; phylum Bacillota; class Clostridia; order Oscillospirales; family CAG-272; genus RGIG2000. The sequence continues at coordinate 3,588 of JAZNJK010000231.1, forward strand.
CTGATCCGCCTCACCGTTTTCACCCTTGATTGTTCCGTTAAGAATTACAAGGCTTGTGATGTTAGTGCCACGGAAAGCGTGATTTGAAAAGGTTGTAACTGTATCGAATACAAAGTCTCCGCCAAAGCAAGGTCCCCAAAACGCTCTTTCACCAAAAGATGTGATAGTTCGAGGTAGGTATATATTTGCGAGTTTTTCACAACCTTCGAAAGCATACCCTGAAATTGTTGTCACTCCGTCGGGAAGGATAACGCTTGTAAGCTCGTTGCAGTTTTGGAATGCACGCGGACCGATGTTTTTTATCGGAGCGCCCGACATATCAACGCTTGTAATGAGTGTGTCACGGAACGCGTTTTCGTCAAGAGTTTTAATGTTAGGCAATTTGATGTCGCCTGAAATTTTAGTGCCATAGAAACCTCTACCGACATTTTCAAGTGATTCGATGCTGTTTATTGTTGAGATGTTTGAACAACCGACAAAACAACTGTAAAGATTTTTGATGTTTTTAGAAAAGAGGACTGTATGAAGCGCAGAGTCATATTCAAAACAGTAAGCGCCAAGCTCAACTATATTTGACTTTGACATATCAACGCTTGTGAGTTTTGTAGAGGAATAGAATTCCGCATTCGAGAATTTGATTTCGACAGTATAATCCTCTTTTGTTGAGGGGTTGTATCCACGCGCTTCAATTGTAACTGTTTCAAGGTATTTGAGTTGTCTGAACACATGCGTTCCGATAGTCTTAACAGTTTTTGGAACGAATACCGATACAACGGGGCTGTTTGAACCGCCGTTTGCACCGAATGCGCTACCGGAAACTGCGGTTACAACATACTTTTTGTCAACTACACCGTCATCGTCGCTGTCGTATTCAACAATTTCGGGGATAACAACCTCGGTAAGTGTTCCTTTTGTTCTGTTTTCCTCGTTTACCGTTGCTGTTCCGTCGTAGCCGGGATAGCTGTCGTTGTTTGAGAAGTCGTAGTAAATACCGTCAACCTCAACTGCGCTAACGCAAACTGTCAAAAGGCAAACAACGAAAAAGGTCATTACGAAGAATAAAAGTTTCTTTTTCATCTTGTTTTTCTCCTTACGGGGTCGAGAGGCTCGACACCCATTATAAAATATTTTTGTAATGTTATATTATCATATATTAAATTGCATGTCAAGTCATTTTGCAGGAAAAATGGGGAAGTC
>JAZNJK010000232.1:0-2961 GCA_045578005.1 Eubacteriales bacterium
TGACGGTAGCCCCGTATATTGCCGAGACCTCGGTGTAAACGGTGCTATGGCAGCAGTTCTTAAAGATGCACTTAAACCAAACCTCGTTCAAACACTTGAAAACACACCTGCAATCATTCATGGTGGACCATTTGCAAACATCGCACATGGTTGTAACTCCGTTCGTGCAACAAAACTCGCTCTTAAACTTGCTGACTATACAATTACTGAGGCAGGATTTGGCGCAGACCTTGGCGCAGAGAAGTTCTTTGACATCAAGTGCCGTTTCGCGAAACTTAAACCAGCAGCAGTAGTTCTCGTTGCAACAGTTCGCGCACTCAAATATAACGGTGGCGTTGCAAAGGCTGACCTTGGCACAGAAAATGTTGATGCACTTAAAAAAGGCGCAGTAAACCTCGAAGCACATATCGACAACCTTCAAAAGTATGGTGTTCCTGTTGTAGTTGCTATCAATAGATTTGGTAGCGATAGCGATGCTGAACTCAAAGCAGTTGAGGAAATTTGTCTTGCAAAAGGTGCTGAATTTGCTCTTAGCGAAGTGTTCGCAAAGGGTGGCGAGGGCGGAATTGAACTCGCAAAGAAGGTAGTTGAAGCGTGCGATAAGCCAAGCGACTTCCATTGCCTCTATCCAGATGAAATGTCAATCAAAGATAAAATTATCACAGTAGCCAAGGAAATCTACGGTGCTGCCGATGTTAAATTCGATGCTTCCGCATCTAAATCAATCGCAGAGTTTGAGGCACTTGACCCCGCATATAAGAAATTCCCTGTATGTATGGCAAAAACTCAATATTCACTCTCCGATGACCAAACAAAACTTGGCCGTCCAACCGGATTTACTCTCACAGTTCGTGAGGTTAAACTCAGTGCAGGCGCAGGATTTGTAGTTGCCCTTACAGGCGCAATTATGACAATGCCCGGACTTCCAAAAGCCCCCGCTGCACTCAATATCGATGTTGATAACAACGGAAAGATTACGGGACTATTCTAATATGAAGCAGGAATTTTATTCCCATTCAACAAATGAAACCGAACAAATAGCAGAGGAATTTGCTAAAAGCCTAAAAAAGAGCGACTTTGTCGCTCTTTTCGGCGACCTCGGCGTAGGAAAGACTGCATTTGTGCGTGGACTTGCAAGAATTATTTGCGAGGGCGCAAGTGTTAAAAGCCCCACCTATACCGTTGTAAATGAATATAAAAACGGTCAAACCCCTCTTTATCACTTCGATGTGTATAGAATAGAGGATGATGACGACCTTTACTCGATAGGATTTTACGATTATCTTAAAAAAGGTATTTGCGTTTGCGAATGGAGTGAAAACATTCCGTGGGCAATCCCAAATGATGCTTATCGCGTTACGATTGAGCGTGTGCAAGAAAGCACCGAACATAGAAAGATAACCGTAGAGAAAAACTGAAATCAGAGGACACAAAATGAAGATACTTGCAATAGATTCTACCGCAAAAACATCAACGGTAGCGCTTTTAGAAGATGAGCGACTCATTGCGATTTACACAGTAAACACTGAAAATACTCATAGTGAAACACTTCTTCCAATGGTGCGAGATTTACTAAGAACCTCGTGCGTCACAATGGACGAAATCGACGCAATTGCGGTGGCAAACGGACCAGGCTCATTTACAGGTGTGCGTATCGGTGTTGCAACAGCCAAAGGGCTTGCATTCGGTAGAGATATAAAATGCGTAGGCGTTAGCACTACCGAGGCGCTTAGTGTAAATCTTGACGGTTTTGACGGAATAGTGTGTCCTATTATGAACGCAAGGCGCGGACAGGTTTATACCGGTATCTATAAGGACGGAAAAGCACTTATGAAAGAAGATTGTATGATGCTTGACGACCTTGTTCCAATCCTTGAAAATTACGGTGAAAAAATCTACTTTACAGGCGACGGGTATGAACTTATCGTAGGTAAAGATATAAAAAATAAATGTGAAACTCCCGAGCCCCTTCGTTACTCAACCGCTTACGGCGTTGGAAAAATTGCGTATAAAAAGCTTTTGAATGGTGAGGGTGAGTGTGACCTCGATTTGCGTGTGAACTACCTTAGAAAACCACAAGCAGAAAGAGAAAGAGAAGAAAGACTTAAAAAAGAGAGCGAGGAGCGAAAATGAAACCTATTGCAGTAGCGTGCGACCACGCAGCATTAAATCTTAAAGCGGAAATTATTAACCACCTTCAAAAAAATGGTGTTGAGTATGTGGATTACGGCACATATGAAAACAAAAGTTGTAACTACCCCGACTATGCAAAGAAGGTGTGCGATGCTATAAATGAGGGAAAGAGTGACCTTGGAATTCTCGTTTGCGGAACAGGAATAGGTATGAGCATGGCAGCCAATAAATGCAAGGGTATTCGTGCTGCATGTTGCCAAGATACATTCAGTGCGAAATTCACCCGTCTTCATAACGACGCAAATGTGCTTTGTATGGGTGAAAGAGTCCTTGGTGCAGGTCTTGCTCTTGATATTGTTGATATCTTCCTTAATACCCCATTCGAAGGCGGAAGACATCAAACCCGTGTTGATATGGTAATGGCGCTTGAAGAAAAGCGTAATTAATAAAGGAGAACAAAAAATGAAAAAAGTTTATTTTATTACAGGCTCACAAGACCTTTACGGTGAGGAGTGCCTAAGACAGGTAGCAGAGGATAGCAAGGTTATTGCAAGTTACCTTAACGACAAAATTGACGGTGTTGAAATTCAGTATGAGTCAACTGTAAGAGATGAGGCAAGTTGCGTTGAAGCATGCGCAAAAGCAACGAATGACCCCGAATGTATCGCAGTTATTACATGGATGCACACATTTAGCCCTGCAAAAATGTGGATTAAGGGACTCCAATTCCTTAAAAAACCACTTCTTCACTTCCATACCCAAGCAAACGAAAAACTTCCATACGATGAAATTGATATGGACTTTATGAACCTTAACCAAACCGCACAT
>JAZNJK010000233.1:0-9383 GCA_045578005.1 Eubacteriales bacterium
TCCGACTTAACGAAAATACGCTTGATAGTGCGAAGAATTTAAAACTCATTTGCGAGACGGCTACGGGATATGACAATATTGACATAGAATACTGTCGCAAAAGGGGAATTTTGGTTGCTAACACTCCCGCTTATTCAAGTGACTGCGTTGCACAGGTAACTGTTTCTATGGTATGTTCTCTTTTGACGCATTTACGAGAGTATGAGGACTGCGTTGCAAGTGGCGAATATTCCCGTGGGGGAAATGCTAACAGACTTGTGCCTGTTTATCACGAAATTTCGGGCAAGACTTGGGGCATTATCGGTTTTGGAAATATTGGGCGTGCGGTTGGCAAGATTGCCGAGGCGTTTGGTTGCAAGTTACTCGTTAACAAGCGAACAAAAGTTGATGGGGACGAATGTGTTGACCTTGATACACTACTTAAAGAAAGTGACATTATCACTATTCACTGTCCGCTTACCGAAAAAACGCATGGGCTTATTGGCAAGCGTGAGATTGATATGATGAAAAAAGATGCTATTATTATCAATGTCGCTCGTGGTTTGATATGGGACGAAAATGCGATTGCGCAAGCGATTTTAGACGGTAAAATCGGTGGTATGGGTTGCGATGTGTTTTCCGTCGAGCCTTTGCCTGTCGGTCACCCGTTTGAGCGCCTTTATGGGCTTAAAAATGTGTCGCTAACTCCTCATATGGCTTGGGGCTCTTATGAGTCACGAATGAGGTGCTTTAACACGGTGCTTTCAAATATTGAAGCCTTTTTAAAGGGTGAGCCGAAAAATATCGTGAATAAATGACTATTAAATTTAGGGTATTTTTGAAAATACCCTATTTTTTATTGACATTATTTTCTCATTATGGTAAAATAAGGGTGCGACATAATTACATAATTTTCCAAGAAATACACTTTGGTAGAGGTGTATCCTTTTCTGCATACAATCTTTCTTGGGAAATTTATTGTAGTAATTGTGTCGCAACAAGGCGGAAGGTGCATTTTTACAGGTGCCGCTTCCTTCTTGGGGCGGCACTTTTTTGTTGCAGTAAAATAACATTTCTATCAAAGGGGAAAAGAAAATGAAAAAAGTTTTAGTGTTTGCGTTGATTTTGGTTATCTTTACTTGCCTTTTTATTTCGTGTGGCGGAAATGATTCCGAAAGCGAAACCGAATCAAATCATTCTCACTCTTATGGTGAATGGCAAACCGTAACCGAGGCGACTTGTGTAAATTTTGGACTTAAAAAGCAGTACTGCGATTGTGGTGATTTTATTGAGAAAAAAATTGATGCTACAGGAATACACATTTACAAGGACGGAAAATGCAAGCATTGTGAGACGCCTCAACCAGAGAGCCAAGGGCTTGCGTTTGAATTAGATGCCACAACCGACACATATATAGTGACGGGAATAGGTGATTGCAAGGACACGGATATATCGATTCCAAAAACACACAATAATAAGCCTGTAACTATAATAGGAAAAGATGCTTTCCGCTTCGGCAACTCCATCACAAGCGTGTCAATACCTAATAGCGTAACCTCGATAGGATACAGGGCGTTCGATGATTGCACCTCGCTTACAAGTGTCACAATTCCTAATAGCGTAATAGAAATAGGAGAATCCGCATTTTCTCATTGTTCCAACCTTAGAAGCATAACAATTCCCAATAGTGTAATTGAAATAAAAAGCAATGTGTTCGGCGACTGCACATCTCTTACAAGCATTATTATTCCAAACAGTATAACTAAGATAGGAGAATATGCGTTCTTTGCTTGCAGTTCGCTTACGAGCATAATCATTCCCAATAGTGTAACCTCAATAAGTATTACTGCATTCAGCCATTGTGATAAGCTTGTAGAAATGTATAATTTATCCTCGCTTAATGTAACATTAGATTTATTATGGGGAGATGGGAAGATAATACACACCTCGCTTGATGAGCCAAGCATACTTGAAACAATCGATGATTATATTTTTATGACTTGGGACAATAAATACTATCTTATTGGTTACATAGGCGACGCCACCGAAATCAAATTACCTAAAAATTACAAAGGAAGCAGTTACGAAATATATCAATATGCTTTTTACAAATGTGATGGCATAACCGCTGTGACGATCCCGAATGGTGTAACAGCAATAGGCCACTTCGCATTTGACTACTGCAACTCACTTATAAATGTAACAATGCCCGATAGCGTAACCCAAATAGGTGATTCCGCTTTCTCTCACTGTTATAAACTTGAAAGCATAACTATCCCTAACGGCGTAACCTACATAGGAGTCTCTTTTGATGAATATAACTATCTTAAATTTAACGAGTATAATAATGCTTATTATCTTGGAAATGACACAAATCCATATTTGCTACTGGTAAAGGCAAAAAACACCACCATCACCTCTTGCCAAATCAATTCAAATACCAAATTTATAGGTTCCAGTGCGTTCGCCAACTGTTCTTCTCTTGCCAAAGTGATTATCGGCGATAATGTAACCAAAATTGGGGGATACGCATTTTCCAAATGCAAATCTCTAACAAGCATAACTATTCCTAATGGCGTAGCCACAATAGGCAACGGCGCATTCTATCTTTGCAGTTCACTTATGGCAATCAACTGCAAGGCCAACAGCAAGCCTGCCGGTTGGCGTGATCAATGGGTTGGCAATTCTAATTCAACTGTTGTTTGGGGATATACGGGGGAATAAAATTTCTTGCAAAAAGCGGTTGACTTCAACCGCTTTTTTGTGTTTTTTGTGAATTTTTGAATTTAAAAAATCGCAAATTGTAAAATTTGCGATTTTGTTTTATTTATTAGGGATTTAGGATTTTTTATTTTTTATTTTGCCGAGGATTTTTGAGGGAGTTCCCTCGAATTTTCCGCTATTTATGAGGTCAATTCTTTCTTGAATTTTTGCCTTTACGAGGTCTGCAATTTCACCGTCTTTCATATCCTTATAGTCTTCATATGGGATTGGGTCAAGATAGTGAATTTGCGTTACGACCTTACCCTTAAAGAGTCCTTGATTCATTGATTTCCAAGAGTCATAGAGGCATATTGGAACGATTGGAGTTTGGGACTTTGAGGAACAACGGAAGCATCCGCTTTTGAACTCTTGAAGGGTGTTTTTATTATCCTTATAATAGCCCTCGGGGAAGATGAGATAAATTCTATTTTCATCTCGAACTTCTTTTGCTATTTGATTGATTTTTCTAAGGGTATCAAGGAGTTCATTTTCTACATCTATGATTTTTGCCTCGATAAGTCCTGCACACTCTCTTGCTACGATGTAATCGGCAGCGGACTTTTTCCAAAGGGCGCGACATGGTTTACCGAATGAACTTAAAATCCCTATACCATCATATCTTCCCTGATGGTTTGAATACATTACATAACCGCCCTCGGTTGGCAAATTTTCCATACCATAGATAAGAGTGCTTGTTTTTGCCGATTTTCTCATTCTATCCATTATAGATGCGGCAAAGTAAAATCTATCTTCGCTTGAATATTTATCCGTTTGTCTTATCATTCTTCTCGCTTTACCGAGGTGAGTTATAATGAACGGAAGTTCTTTAAATATCGCTAATTTAAAGCGTAATTCTGACATTTTGCTTAGACCTTTCTTGCTTTTTACTTCTTGGCGAACAATCTATCCGCCTTTTTCTTTGCGCTTATAATTCTTCTGCAAATTTCACTAATTTTGCAATCTCCAAAACACGCAACGGTGCTTTTTATTGTGTCATTTAAAGGGGCAATCCAGCGCTTTTCAATATTATCAATACCAACGGCACAGCCGACAATACTACCGACTGTTCCTGCGTTGCAGTCTGTATCAAGACCGCACATTGTGGCAATTGTTATACTCTTTGTATAATCAAGTTCACCCGCGATAATGCCAAGGGCAACCATTGCCATATTATTTATTGTTCCCTCACACGGAATATGTCCGTATTTTTCAAGGATTTTGTCTGCGACACTGTTCCAATCGGGAGTTTCTTTGAACCACTCTCTAACAAGCGAAATCGCCTCGAAAAGTCTTGATTTTTTAGGGATCGAGGCAAGACCTGAGTCGATGATTTTATCGACTGTTGGATTTTTGGAAAGTGCACCCGCAATTGCGCCTGCAACAAACATTCCGCCATAAATTCCGTTTTTGGTAAGGGTTGCTGATGTATCTTTGAAAGAATGCAACATAGCCTTATCAAGTTGAGATGGGAAAACATATCCCCAAATATCGGTTCTTATTTGACCGTCGATACATTCACGCCATGGGTTTATGACATAGGGGCGCTTTTCGTAGGGGATTTCGTCTCTGACATAGTGATAATACGCTACTCTTGAAGCGCACCAACACCATTGATATGCGATATTGTCCGCCCAGTTGGTAACTACTTTCCACGGCTCAATTTCAAAGCCGTAGATTTCGATAAAACGAAGTCCCAACAAGGTGTAGTTTATATCGTCATCACTTTGTGCGAATTTGACATGACCTTTTGTGCTGTAAATACAGTCCTGACGAAGGGTGAAGTCAAGTTTTTCACTCTTTTCGGGAACAAAGTCGTTTAGTGGATAAGCATTGACGCTTTCAAGATATTTTTTGATAAAATCCTTGCTAAGTCCCATTTCAAGCGGTTTTCCAAGGATTACCGAGGCGCATCTTCCGTAAAATCCGCCTTGTATTCTCTTTTCATATTCCTCATCACTAATCGGTTCAAGGACGGGGGCGACAATGGTTTGTGCCTTTATTTCATCAAAGGTATTTGGCTCTATATAAGGAAAATCGGCACGAAGCGGTGTATCCATAACCTTAACAAGATTTTCATAAGGTTTTTGCCAAAAGTCATCGCCTGTGGGATAATTATCTACATTTTGAGGATTTGGGCAAAAATCTTCGCTGTTTTCATCATCTACAATATATTTTTCGACATCGTAACCTTCTTCAAAAAGCGTTTTATACTCTTCTATATAAAGTCTTTTGTAATTTGCATATCCCGGCATAACTTTCTCCTACTTTTTCATTTCGATTAGGTATAAAAGCATTTCGCTTGCGTGCCACGAGTGAGGCGCACCGCATTTGTTTTTTGCATATTCAACGCTGAGTGGGGCAATAGCGTCATAATTTGCCTCAGATGCTCTTATTTCCCAACTCATTGGATATTTTACTTCAAGATATTTTTCATCAATAGGCTCGTTTTCAAAGTGTTTAACCGCCCACCAAAGATACGGATACCACTCATCATATTTATTCTCAAACGGAGTTTCTCTTTCAACCTCGCGCCTGTCCATCCAAAACATACGTGCGTAATTGTCAAATTCGTTTGGAATTTTGATAAATGATGTGTCAATATCAAGCCTTTCAAGAGCGAGTTTTAGCCACAAAGTTGAATAAATTTCGTGATGATTATAATCGGTAATACCTGTTAGAAGTCCGTTTTTCATTATTCTTTTGGACTCGGCAACGATTTTTTCAATCATTGGGTGAGTTTTATCCACAAAGAAAGATAACACGAATGCAAGTTGTCCGAGGTTATCAGGCTCACAGTTGCCCTTATTATTTCTATCATAAAGGTCGGTAACGGATAACGCCCATGGTTTTAAAAGGTCGATATTTCCCGTCTTTTCAAGAGCGAGGGCCATCATTGCTCCATCACGATACCATGCTTTATTATAAACATAGATATTTGGCACAGGCTCGTTTCCTATGAAACTTGTTAGAATTTCTTGATGGAGTATGCGAAGTTGAGCGGAATACAGGCAGTCTTCAAAATCGGGAAGGTTTATTTTATCGCTTGATGTTAGGCATTCGGTAGAATTTTCTTTTCCGCCTGTGATGTCCTTTATATAAAGTCCGTCTTCATTTTCAACGATATTGAATATTTTTCCGTCATTTGTCCAAACGACTACCATATATCTATCAAAGAAAAATTTTTCGTTTTGGGTATCGAAGTGACGCACAACCTCACCATTTGAAACACGAATAAGGTCACCGCCTGCTTTATAGACATATTTGTCTCTATGTCCCATACCGAATATATAAAATTGTTTTTCGGGTATAATCATAAATTATCACCTCAACTTTAAATATATCTTATTTCAATATATTAGCACATTTTTTTACCTTTTGCAATAATATTTGCCTTATTTTTATTGACTTGATAAAAAAATAATGTTAAAATTATTGCATATCCTAATAAAAACTGTTATTTTGGAGTTCTTATGCTGATTAATTACGGCTCTTTTATGTATTTTGCATACATTTTATTGGCTGTTGGCATTTGCTTGGGAATTTTTTTCTCTTTGAGAAAATGTTCTAATGTTATAAAGCGTAGGGTTATTTTGATAATTTCATTCATCAATCTTGCTCAACACTTATTAAAAGGGGTTATTTATCCTCATTATTGGGGAGATTTTTCACCTCATTTAAGTTCAGCCTACAATGTTTGCGCTTTTCTTATAATAAGTTCGCCTTTCGTTTGGCTTTTCGGTTGCGAACTATTTAAAAATTTCATCGTCTATCTTGGCTCGGTTGCGGGAATGATTGCGATGATTGTGCCTTATTGGTTTATTGGGCAAAGTGCGTTTCAAAGCGAGGCTTACCGTTTCTATCTTTGTCACTCACTACTGTTTATTTCATCAATTTTGCCACCGCTTTTGGGGCTTGTCAAACTTAGATGGAAACACTTTTGGAAAATAGGATTTTTGTTCCTTGCTATGCTTGGAATAATTGTTGTAAATGACATTATTTTCCTTGTCCTCGGTCTTTATCCAACGACAAATCCAAGCGACATTTATGCGTCACTTTGCGAGATAAATCCGTGTTGGTCCATCGTGCCACCTGTGGGGTTTGATTGGCTTGTTGAAATAATTGCGGTTTTCTCTCCGTCATTTCTTATGGGGGGCAATTCCTCGGGATTTTATGTGCCGATACTTTGGTTTGCTATTCCTATGTATCTTGGAATTACACTCGTTTCGTTTATTGCGTGCATTTCGGTGGATTTCAAGGCTTTTATGGAATTTTGTTCCGCTACTTGCGAAAAAATTAAGAAAAAATCAAAAAATAATAACTAAAAATACCGAGCATGGCTCGGTATTTTTGTTTTAAAATTATTCTTCTCGCTCGTTTATTGCAAGGACGACGATTTCATAAATTTCTGTGCATCCGACTGCGCTTGAATTAAAGTAGATTTTTAGTTGCTTTGCGTTCATATTCACATCAAAGGTTAATGTAATAATGCTGTCGGTTGAGGTATCCTCGTTATAATCCCATGAACCGACCTCGTGCCATATCTCACCATCATATGCGGAAACGGTGAATTTTTGGGCTACGGCAATGTTGCGTTTAAGCGTGATTTCGGCAGTTGTTACATACTTTTCGTTAAAGGAAAGAATGATTTCGGGGTTGGCCGTTCCGCAAGTCCATGATGTGTTTTTATTTCCGTCTATCATATCGCTTGCAGATACCCACTGATTTATTCCGTCGGTTGCGGTGAAAGTTCCGCTATCGGTAATATCGCCAATGCTTGTTATGATTTCCTTTTTGTAATCACAATTTAGGCATTTAATGGTGATAAGACCGTTTTCGGTTCGGGTTGGCTCTTTTTCAACTACTCTTTCGTTTGAAAGGGTATGTGATTTGAGTGAGGTATAATTTGTCTTGAAGGAATTGCCACAAATTGCACAGGTTGCAACTGTATAGCCTCTTTCTTGGCAAGTTGAATTTATCTTTTCGCCATATTGGTAGATATGTGCGCAACCGTTTTGGCAATCATCGTTACCGCCGAAGTAGATTTTCACATCAGGACCGTTTACGGGGATATCACGAAGGGTTATTGTATTAACTCCGCTTCCTCTTGAAACGGTGAGGTCGTATTCAACACCGTCGATAACTGCATACGCTGAGTTTATTGTGAACGGAACTTGGAATTTTGCGGTCATTGGGATATTATAAATGTCCTTATCAAGATCGCATGTGACATTAATTGTCATAGATTCCTTATCAGATGCGACATAGTTGATTTTTGCGTTTTCAACCTGTTTTAGATAGATTGAAACATCCTCGAAAGATGCGAACCAAACGGTGTTTTTGTAGTTGTTATAGAGGTATGCACAGTGAGATGCGAACTTTTCCTTGGAAATATCGGTGGAATTATATGCTTGATCCATTACGCAATGCACAAGTTCGACAACCCAAGCGCCGTTTTGTTTAAGGTTTCCTGCGATGATTTGGTTATGGTTATCGACAATTGCATCTCTATTAAACGAGTATGCCTTGACACGATAGAGATTATAGTCTGAACCAACCTGAACGAGTCCGCCACCGAGTTCAAGACGGTTGGAAATTACAAAATCATCAAGATACGCTTCATATGCGTCGTTTATATGGGCATATGGAGTTGCGAAGGTGAGAACCCTTTGAGTTGGGAATTTTTCCCTTAAAAAGTAGATTGCGTCCTTAATTTCGTGTTCATATCCGGACTGTGCAAGGGTTGTCGGTTCAAGGTGGTCGTAGCCGTGGCAACCGACATCAAGATAGCCTTTTGCGAGAATTTTGTTCCATATTGGAATGTTTGTATCGTTTAGGAAGCAAGGGCCGAGCATTGCTGTTCCTCTAAAACCATACTGTTCAAAAACACTGTTTACAAAATCGCCCGTGTCGGTATGGTATCCATCATCAAAGGTGAATGTGAGCGCTGACGAATAACCGTTATAATAGTTGGTGAAGGTGGGGGCTTTCAACGAGTAATTTCCGTATACCCACTTGCCGTCGGCTGTGGTTGTGTTTGAATAAACGGTTTTATCAGGTCCGTAGTTTGGAGTGCTTGGAGAAACATCTACGCTTGGCTTTGCCGAGGTAGTTTCATCATTTTCTTCATCCTCGCTACTTTCCTCTTCTTCCTCTTCGTCTTCTTCTTCCTCTTCGTCTTCTTCGTCTTCCTCTTCTTCGACAGACGATTCATCTCCTGTTTCATTTTGAGATGGCATAATATCACTTATAATACCGTCAATAACACCTTGTATATCACAAGAAATCATTGAGAGGGCAAGTAAAAGTGCAACAAATACTAACAGTAATTTTTTCATATTTTCCTCACGCTAAATTAAAAGTCATTTGATACTTTAAGTATAGCATTTTAGACAAGGAATGTCAAGAGTGATTTATTTTGTTATGATATTCGAGGTCAAAATGCAAGTTGTTTTGGTATTTTTTGAATTTTATAATTTTTAAATTTTGGAATTTTAGAATTTATAGTGCAAAGAATTCATTTAATTCTATTTTTGCCTTTTAACAAAAAGAAAATTGCCCACTATGTGGGCAATTTCTTTTTTATTTTTTGTATTGTTTTTAGGATTAAACAACGCCTTGAGCCTTCATAGCCTCTGCAACCT
>JAZNJK010000234.1:0-20316 GCA_045578005.1 Eubacteriales bacterium
AACGCAACCGACCTTGCTGACTACCTCACCAAACGCGGAATTCCGTTCCGTTCGGCTTACAAAATCGTTGGCACAATCGTTGGAAAATGCGTTAAAGAGGGAAAAACACTCGACGAAATTCCACTTGATGAATATAAATCCTTCTCAGATGTCTTTGATAGCGATTTGTATGATGAAATTTCCCTTGAAACTTGCATAAGAAAGAGAATTTCAAAGGGCTCAACGGGTTACGACTCCGTAAGTGAGCAAATAAAATATGTTGAAGGACTTTTAAAGGACTGATAACGAGATGAAGAAAAAGATTTTTATAGATGGTAAGGCAGGCACAACAGGACTTAGAATTGAAGAGCGCCTAAGTGGTCGTGACGATGTTGAAATCGTTTCCTTGCCTGATGAACTTAGAAAAGATCCCGTGGCACGCAAAGAAATAATGAATAGTGTTGATTTTGTATTCCTATGTTTGCCCGATTCCGCCGCTATTGAGGCTGTTTCTATGATTGAAAACGAAAATGTCGTTGTGATTGACGCATCAACCGCTCATAGAACAAATCCCGATTGGGCATACGGCTTTGCGGAACTCGGCAAAGAATTTGAAGATAAAATCGTAAATAGCAAGAGAATAGCAGTCCCAGGCTGTCACGCAAGCGGAGTTATCGCGCTTGTTTATCCTCTAATCAAGGCGGGAATTTTGCCAAAGGACGCACTCCTTACTGCGCACTCCATAACAGGATATAGCGGTGGCGGAAAGAGTATGATTGCTGATTACGAGGGTGAGAAAAGAAATGTTCTTCTTGACGCACCAAGACAGTATGCACTCACTCAAAAGCATAAACACCTTCCTGAAATTTCAAAAATCACAGGACTTGAAAACGCACCTGTATTTTGCCCAATAGTTGGCGATTTCTATTCGGGAATGGAAGTGACTGTGCCTCTTTTCAAAAGCCAACTTAACTGTGGCGGAGTTGAAGAAATTAGAGAAGTCTATAAAAATCTATACAATACACCGATAATTTCCTATAACGATTCAAATGATGAGGGCGGATTTTTGTCAGCAGGAAAACTAAGTGGCAAAGATTCAATGTCAATTGAGGTATACGGAAATGACGAAAGAATAATTCTTGTCGCAAGATATGACAATCTTGGCAAGGGCGCATCGGGTTCGGCAGTTGAGTGCCTTAATATCAAACTCGGATGCGAAAAAACAAAAACTCTTGAGGTTTAAGGAGAAAATATGGAATTTATTAGTGGTGGCGTAGTTGCCGCAAAAGGATTTTACGCAAACGGTGTGCATTGCGGAATTAGAAAGAATAAGTCTAAAAAGGACCTTGCGCTTATCTACTCCGAAAAAAAGGCAAGCACTTGTGCAGTATATACTACTAACAAGGTAAAAGGCGCACCTCTTACCGTAACTAAAAATAACATATCCGACGGATACGCACAGGCGGTAATTTGTAACAGCGGAAATGCCAACACCTGTAACGCCGACGGAATAGAGGTTGCCCAAAATACCTGTATCGCCTTGGCAAAGGAGCTAAAAATAGATGCGAGCGACATCGTTGTCGCATCAACGGGAGTTATCGGTCAGCCGCTTGATATCGCCCCTATCGTAACAGCAATTCCAACACTCGTTTCGGGCTTGAGAGATAATTTTGGTGCAAGCCGTGATGCAGCCGAGGGAATTATGACCACCGATACAAGACTTAAAGAGGTTGCAGTAAGCTTTGAGGTTGATGGTGTTGAGTGTAAAATAGGCGGAATTGCCAAAGGATCAGGAATGATTCATCCAAATATGGCGACAATGCTCGTTTTCATCACAACCGACTGTAATATAAGCCCTAAAATGCTTCAAAAGGCTCTCTCAACCGATATTCAAAATACTTTTAATATGGTAAGCGTTGACGGTGATACATCAACTAACGATATGGTAACAGTTATGGCTAATGGTTTAGCCGAAAACCCCGTAATTGATAGTGAGGGCGAGGCGTTTGATGCGTTTATGAAGGCTCTTAATACAATAACGGTTGACCTTTGCCGTAATATTGCTTATGACGGAGAGGGAGCAACTAAGCTCCTCGAGTGTGAGGTATATGGTGCGAAGGACGACAAAAATGCAAAAATAATCGCAAAGAGCATAATTTGCTCATCACTTGTATATGCAGCAATGTTCGGCGCAGATGCCAACTGGGGAAGAATTCTTTGCGCTATCGGTTATAGTGGCGCTGACGTTGATGTAAATAAGGTTGATGTATATTTCAAATCCGAGCAAGGCGAAATTCTCGTTTGCAAAAACGGAGCAGGCGTCGACTTCTCCGAGGAGCTTGCAAAGACTATCCTTTCTGATTATGAAATCACAATTATAGTCAAATTAGGCGACGGAGATGCAAACAGTGTCGCTTGGGGTTGTGACCTTACTTATGATTATGTAAAGATAAACGGAGATTATAGAACCTAATGGAAAATAATTTACCAATAGAAATCACAAATGCGCATAGGGCAGAGGTCCTAACACAAGCGCTCCCATACATACAAAAGTATTATGGAAAAAGCATCGTTGTAAAATACGGTGGAAACGCAATGATAAACGACCACCTAAAAGAGCAAGTAATGGAAGATATCGTTCTTCTTCACCTAATCGGTGTTAAAGTAGTGCTTGTTCACGGTGGCGGACCCGAAATTACCGATATGCTCAAAAAAATCGGTAAGGAATCCGTGTTCCTAAACGGACTTCGTGTAACCGATAAGGAAACTGCCGATGTTGTTCAAATGGTCCTTGCGGGTAAGATTAATAAGAGCCTTGTAAACCTTCTTGAAATCAAGGGCGGTGAGGCAATCGGTCTTAGCGGACTTGACGGACATATGATACAAGCGGAAATGAAGGACGAAAACCTTGGATATGTTGGAAAAATCACCAAGGTAGATGTAAAACCAATTACCGACCTTCTTGAAAAGGGATATATTCCTGTTGTATCAACAATCGGTTGCGATAACGAGGGTAATGTTTATAACATCAATGCCGACACCGCAGCCGCTTATATCGCAGGCGAGATGAAAGCGGAAAGACTTCTTACAATGACCGACATTGCGGGTATTTTAAGAGATAAAGACGACCCATCTTCGATTATATCCTGTGTCGATGTTGCCGAGGCAAAAGAACTCTTTGCAAGTGGAATTATTTCAGGCGGAATGATTCCAAAAGTAGAGTGCTGTATCGAGGCTATTGAACACGGAGTTGAAAAGGTAACCATTCTTGACGGACGCGTTTCTCACGCACTTCTCATTGAAATGCTCACTGATGAGGGCGCAGGAACAATGGTAATTAAGGATAAGAATAATGAACAATAAACAAATAGATAAGCAGTATGTTGCAAATACCTATGCGCGTTTCGATATCGAAATCGTATCGGGTAAAGGCTCAAAGGTCGTTGATAATAACGGTAAGGAATATATCGACCTTGCAACAGGAATTGCGGTAAATACCTTTGGTATTGCCGATGAAGAATGGATAGAGGCGGTAAATACTCAACTTGGTAAATTCCAACATGTATCCAACCTTTACTATTCCGAGCCGTGCGCTACACTTGCAAAACTTCTTTGCGAAAAAACAGGCGCAAAAAAGGTGTTCTTCGGCAACTCCGGTGCGGAGGCAAACGAGTGCGCTATAAAGGTAGCAAGAAAATGGGCGCAAGATACCAAGGGCGAGGGCGACTATACAATAGTAACTCTTAAAAACAGTTTCCATGGTAGAACAATAACAACCCTTAAAGCAACAGGACAAGATGTGTTCCATAAGGATTTTGGACCGTTCCCCGAGGGATTTGCATATGCCGAGGCAAATAATATTGAAAGCGTCAAAGCGATCGTAAATAGCACAAAATGTTGTGCAATTATGATGGAAATGGTGCAAGGCGAGGGCGGAGTTTTACCGCTTGATAAAGAATTCGTTAAGGAGTGCGTTAAACTCGCAAAAGAAAACGACCTTCTTATAATCGCTGATGAAGTCCAAACAGGTAACGGACGCACGGGCACACTTTACGCATATGAGCAGTTTGATTTTATCCCCGACATCGTCTCAACCGCAAAGGGTCTTGGCGGTGGATTGCCTATCGGTGCAACACTCCTTTTCGAAAAGGTAGAAAACACCCTTAACGCAGGTTCACACGGCTCAACCTTTGGTGGTAACCCTATTTCCTGTGCAGGTGCTATAAGCATCATTTCAAGGCTTGATAAAACACTTTTAGACGGTGTTAAGGAACGCTCCGAATATATCTTTAAAGAACTTAGTGGCGCTAAGGGGGTAAAGAGTGTTAGCGGTCTTGGACTTATGATAGGTGTCGAAACCGAGAAGGACAGTTCACTCGTCCTTGCTGAGTGCTTTAAAAGGGGAATTTTACCAATCAAAGCAAAGAGTAAGATAAGATTGCTCCCCGCACTTAATATCCCAATGGATGAACTTAAAAAAGCGATTGAAATACTAAAAGAATGCGTAGCACTTTAACCGCATTCATAAGGAGAAATTATGAACTTTTTGAAAGGTAAGGATTTTTTAAAACTTCTTGATTTTACTTCCGAGGAAATCGAAGGACTTATAAATTTAGCGCAAGACCTTAAAGCAAAGAAAAAGGCGGGTATCCCACACGAATATTGCAAGGGCAAGAATATTGCGCTTATATTTGAAAAGACAAGCACACGCACTCGTTGTAGTTTTGAAGTTGCCGCATACGACCTTGGTATGCATGTAACATATCTTGACCCAACAGGCTCACAAATCGGTAAAAAGGAAAGTATTGCCGACACAGCAAGAGTCCTTAGCGGAATTTACGACGGAATTGAATACCGTGGCTACGGTCAAGAAATCGTTGAGGAACTTGCAAAATACTCAAAAGTGCCTGTATGGAACGGACTAACAAACGAATTTCACCCAACTCAAATTCTTGCCGACTTCCTTACAATAAAGGAGCATTTTGGCAAACTCAAAGGAATTAAATTCGTTTATATGGGTGATGCCCGTTTCAATATGGCAAATTCACTTATGGTTGGCTGTGCTAAGATGGGAATTGACTTCGTTGCGTGCGCTCCCGAAAAGTATTTTCCAAATGCTGAACTTACTGCAATATGTAAGGAAATCGCAAAGGAAAACGGCTCAACAATCACATTTGAAATCGACCCCGAAAAGGCGGTTAAAGGCGCAAATGTTATCTATACCGATGTATGGGTTTCAATGGGCGAACCAACTGATGTATGGGCGCAAAGAATAGAGGACCTCTCCCCATATCAAGTTAATATGGAAATTATGAATATGGCAAGCGAGGACGCAGTATTTATGCACTGCCTACCTGCTTACCACGACCTTAAAACTACAATAGGTAGAGAAATGGGTGAGCGCTTTGGAAGAGACGCAATGGAAGTTACCGATGCTGTCTTTGAAAGCGATAAATCAATCGTCTTCGAGGAAGCCGAGAATAGAATGCACACAATAAAAGCCGTAATGCTCGCAACCCTCTGATTCCCATAATCTAAATTGTGTCGAAATCTAATTTAAAAACAAAAAGCCGAGAAATCTCGGCTTTTTTGCTTGAAAATTATAAATTAAGCATTTTCGGTTGATGACTGTGTTTCACTTTCGACTTGACCTTGATTTTCGCTATCTTGAATGTCTTTTGTCGGGAACTTCAAGTGATTTTTAGGGTCAACTGTTTCGCCCTTAACGGTCATTTCAAAGTGTAGATGTGGCTCTTGCGCAACCTCATTCATAGCAGTTTCGCCAACACTTCCGATAACATCGCCTGCCTTTACAGAGCAACCGATAACAATTCCGTCACCAACATCTTTTGCAAGGTTTTTGTAAATGCTTACCGCATTTCCCGAATGCTCAATGGAAATACAAGTTCCCATAAATGGGTCTTCCCATACATTCGTTACAGTTCCGTCAGCAACGGCAAAAACTTCGCTTCCAAGTTCAGCCAAAACATCAACGCCAAGGTGAGTTCTCCAATCTTCCATAGTAGGAGAGAACACAGGCACGCTATCACTAAAATCAAAACTTATTTCACCGTCAACAGGCAATGAAAAAGTGGGAAGTGTGTCCGTTTCCGAGATGGTTGGATTTGTTTCGCTTTCTGTGTTTGATGAGTTTGACTCGTCAATAGGGGGATTTTGAGTGCTACGCCTTGATGCAACGCTTACTGCAATAAGAATTGCAATCACCGCAAGCACTACGGCAAGTGTTAAATAAAATGCTCTTGTGTTTTTTGAATTTTCTTTTTCTTCCATAATTGTTTTTCCTTTCAAATTTTTACAATCCTATTATTAAACAGTAAAAACTGCTTTATGCAGAAAAAAGCAAAATTTCAAAAAAATCGCATAGCGTAGTCTTGAAATTGTTGACAATATTATAAATATATGATATTATATAATTAAGAATTATAACTCATAAAAGGAGAAAACAATGATTAAAATTGAAAGAGCATCGGTAATGAATTTTGAAAATGCCATAAGGGGCGCGCGTAATCCCCTTAACTCATGGGCAAAAAGTGATAGTTACTATGATGAAAACGGAAATTATATCCTTGGCGAAAACGATCTTTCTTTGGCTAAAAAACTTGCAAAGGCAGGAAGCGACCATAGAAAGTATTTAAGACAAATCTTTGTAAGCGTTGATATTACCGCCCCACTTTATTGGTGGAAGGAATACGACACTTATAAGGTAGCAACCGTTGCTAACTCGACCTCAACAATGCACAAAATCCACTCAAAGGAGTTTGAGCGTGACGATTTTAGCCACGATAGAATGACTCCCGAGGCACTTAAAATTCTTGATATCACTATTGAATATCTCGAAAGTGCGCGTCAAAAGTTCATCGAAACAAAGGATAGAGCATATTGGCACGATATGATTCAACTTCTTCCGTCAAGTTATAATCAAATGAGGACTTGCACATTTAATTATGAAACACTTATCAATATTTACTATGCAAGACGCTCACATAAACTTGCCGAGTGGCATACAATGTGCGATTGGATAATGTCCCTTCCATATGCAAAAGATATTATCGCAGTGAAAGATGAAGACAATGCTTGAAAAAATAATAAAAGACTATAACCACCCCGAAAAACCCGAGGTTAGAGTTAGAGTAGGGCGCTTTGCAGGATTTGTTGGCATATTCTTAAATGCCGTTTTGTTTGCAATAAAACTCTTTCTCGGCATGGTGTCAGGTAGTGCATCAGTCGTTGCCGACTCTATGAACAACCTAACTGACGCAGGCTCAAATGTTCTAACCGTTGCGGGCTATACAATGTCGGGAAAACCCGCTGATAAGGACCACCCTTACGGACACGCAAGAATGGAGCATCTTTCCTCACTCTTTATATCCGTTATCGTCCTTCTTATCGGTATTGAAATGATTAAAACCTCAATTGAGAAAATCATTACCCCAACCGCCAACGAAAAGTATGACACGGTAGCAATTATAATAATCGCATCTACAATTATTGTAAAACTCATAATGTCGCTTTTCTTCCGTGCGCTTGGAAACCACATCAATTCCGACACCTTAAAGGCATCATTTGCCGATAGCGTAAGCGATGTTATCGCAACAAGCGCAGTTGTCGTAGGAATGCTCCTTACCCCCGTGACAGGACCATATACCGACGGAGTAATAGGTTGCTTAATTTCCGCCTATATAATCTTTATGGGAATAAAACTCATTATTGAGTCCTCGAACACCCTTATCGGTAAAGCGCCAAGCACAGAATTTATCGTTTCCCTCTCAAAGAAAATTAAGAGTTATGACGGAGTGCTTGGTATTCATGACCTTGTTGTCCATTCATACGGAGAGGGCAAAACTTTCGTTAGCGCTCATGTCGAAGTTGATAGCGAAAAAGATGTCCTTATAAGCCACGATATAATTGATACAATAGAAGCGGATATTTTAAAGGAAATGGGAATAAATCTCGTTATCCATATGGACCCCGTTTGTATCACCGACCCCGAAACGAATAGTATAAGAGAAAAGGTTTCAAAAATTCTTAGCGAAATTTCATCTCAGTATTCAAGTCCTGTGTCAATGCACGATTTTAGAGTGGTAAAGGGATATTTTTCACAAACAAAAATCCTCTTTGATGCAAGCGTTTCAAACGAAATGCCACTAACAAATGAACAACTCTATACCGAAATCCACAACGAGATAAAATTGCTTGATTCCAATTATCTTCTCATTTTGACAATAGATAGAGATTATTTTTCCGAAAGATACGAAGATAAGGAATAGAAAAGGTCAAAAAATGAAAAAATGGCTAACCCTTTTTATTATGATTTGCGCATTTACAATGCTTTTGGCATTGACGGTCAATGGTGCAGACATAAGACCAAGCGTAACACTTGAAGATGGCACTAAAATCACACCGATAAACGATGTGATTTTTTTGCCTGCACATACCGATGTTACAAAATTGCAACTTAATTGCTCAACAATTTATAAAAATATAACTTTGAATGGGAAAAGTGTAAAAAATGGAGACATAATAGATATTTCTTCATTCGCAAGGACCGATAAAGAAACAAGAGTAACTTATTATGAGGTTATATTTGTCACCGAAAACCAAAAAACACCTGAGGATGTTGTCTTGTTTTATAAGGGGAATTCCTTGCCAACACTTCATATAACAACATCTAAAGGCACTGCCTCGTTACTTGGCGACACTCCCGATGAGGGCGCAACGGTTGAAATTGTCGATGCACAAAACCGCTTGATGTTTGGTTCATATTGCGAGGTTAAAACAAGAGGAAACTCAACTGATACTTACGCAAAAAAACCGTTTCAAATCAAGTTTAGTTCGGGTATAAACCTTATGGGAATGGGCAAGGCAAAGACTTGGCTACTCCTTGCCAACTATCTTGACCAATCATACATAAGAAATAATATTATGTTCAAACTTGCTAAGGATATGGGAATGGGCGCATGTGACTTTGTCAATGTAGATGTTTTTGTAGACGGCAAATATCAAGGTGTTTATACCCTTTGCGAAAAGGTAAATATCAACAAAAACAGAGTTGCAATTTCCGAACTCGAAAAGGAAAACGATAGACTAAACCCCGAATACAGCAAGCAAACAACAACCGTTACAAACGGCACACTCATTGACCAAACCGTAATTAGCGAATATAAGTTCGTAAACGATGTTATAAACCCTGCCGACATTACAGGCGGTTATCTTGTTGAACTCGATAATAACAATAAGGGCAGCAGGGGAGAATTTAAAAGTTATTTTATGACAAACACCGAATTCGGTGAGAATTTGTATGTTATAAAATCGCCCGAAAACTGTTCAAAGGAACAAGTTGAATATATAGCAAGGCTCTTTGCCGAAATGGAAGAGGCTATGGCGTCCGAAAACGGCAAAAATTCCCTTGGAAAGCATTATTCCGATTACATAGACCTCGACAGTTTTGCCGTGGCGTATATAATGGCTGAACTCGGTAGAAACTACGATGCGGGAAGTGCCTCTATATATTTTAATAAAGATAGAGATACTGACGGGAAAACCGCCAAGATAGTAAAAGGACCTCTTTGGGACTGCGACAACACCCTTGGCAATATCCATAGAAACGATGCCGAAAATCAAACGAATATGTGGGCGAAAAACCGCACACCTTGGAATATGCTCACTCGCCATAGTGATTTTAATGCGCTTGTGACTGAAAAGTTTGAAATCGCATACGACTTGATTTGCGATATGCTTGATGCAGGTGGATTTATTGATAAGCAAATTGAAGAAATCGGCTTTTCCGCTGAAATTGACCGTATAAGATGGAATCAAGCGGACAAATCACAGTGGCCACTTTATGAGGACGGAAGCCTACATTGGTTTCAACATACCGCAAATGCGTTCCCAACATATGACCTCTATTCCGACCATGAAAATAATACAAACGATACCGCAGTTGGCTACCTTTGCAAAATGCTTGACACAAGGACGGAATACCTTGTAAGGGAATGGAATTGTAATGTCACACCAAGGATAAGAGTCTTAAATAACCCCTTACCGCCAATCGTTGAAGAGCCAAGACCCAATACTCCAATAGTGCCAAATCCACCAATAGACTCGGAAACCGAAAGCGAAATAGCAAGCGAGTTTGAAACCGAGCCACAAGTGCCAAATAACGGCGTTATTCCCGAGCCAAGTATTCCAAATGATAACTTGATATTAAAAAGAGTAATAGTTGTCCTATCCTTTGTCGTCGGCGCAATATTATTTGTAGTGGTAGTAGCAACATATAAAGGAAACTCAAACAATAAAAAATCCAAATAAAACAAAAAAGAAGCCAATAGGCTTCTTTTTTATTAGTTATATTTTAATGGTTAGCATTTTATCCTTAACGATAGTATATCGTTTATCGCCAAGCACTAAAACTCCACCGTCAATTCCTGCAAGCACGGAAATCTCGTCCTTTGTTGCCTTAACATAAATCCCCGATGTTGGTGTAGGCACTTTGCCCTCGAAATTTTTAAAACACATAAGGTTAGGCACAACCTCAAAAGACTTATAACCAACATCGGTAGGACGCACACCAAGGGCATACTTGCCAAGAAGATAAATAGGCGACGCTCCCCAAGCGTGACAAAGGCTCTTCTCGTATTTACCGCCATACATTTCGTAATGCTCAATACCACTCTTTGTAGGATCAAATTCTTCCCATATTGTAGTAGCACCAAGATTAAGCATTCCACCCCAATAACTGAATAGCATATCAGTCATATACTTGAAATCACCGATACGGCACATCGCATCAAGTTCAAAAAACTCAAAGTAAGGAGTCGTGATTTTAGTGATGTTATCATTATAAATAACATTTTTGATAATGCTTTCTTTCCGAGAGGGAGAGGTATAATCAAATAGTAATGCAAAAATGTTTGCGTGCCTTGTGACATTTCGTTTACCCGATTTAAAGTCATCAATAAACGCACCTTTTTCCTCGTCCCAATAAAGTTCGTTTATTTTGTCTTTCATATAGGCAACTTGCTTTTCACAAGATATCGCCATATTGTCATCACCATTTATTTTAGCGCATTTTCCCATAGACTCAAATGCCTTGCAAAGTAGCATTTGCTCCGCGCACATAGGACCGTTTGAGTCGAAAGTGGACCAGTCAATAAACACCCAGTCGTCACTCATTCGGTTATACATTCCGTCATCGGTGAGCCTTTTTTGAATAAATGCCCAAACATCAAGCATATCGGGATAAATATCTTTTATGAAATCAATATCTCCCGTGTGGAAGTAATATTCCCATATACCGATAAACCAATAGAATGTGTAATCACATATAGTGTTCATGTGTTTGCTTATCGGGTCGCCACCTCGTAGCATTCTAAGTGTGCGACGGACAATGTCCCTGTCGTTATAGAGATAATAGTTTACAAAGTAACTTTGATATGCGTCACCGCCCCAAACCCACCTGTCACGCTTAATTCCGTCGAAAAATCCCTCTCGGGAGTTAAGGAGTAGTGTATAGGCGCAAGTGTCCCAAATCTTGTTTATGAATTCATCATCACATCTAAACGCGCCTTTGTTTTCAAGTGGCAAATACTCAAAATCAAGATAAATTTCGCATTCATCAGTGAAGTTTGGTATGTATATAAATCTTAATGCCGATGTGAGCGATGTAAATTTACCGTCTTCAAAGGTGGCGTTTATAACACAGTTAGCGCTTTCGTAGTCAGTTGCTTCCTCTATTGATTCACCAAGGGATAAAAGTAGTTCCGTGCAGTTTTTGGGAGCATTGTTAATACATACCTTGCCAAATACCTCTTTGCCAAAATCGTAGAGAATACCGCCGTTAAATTCCTTGATTTCGATAGGATCAACTCGTTTGTATGAAAACTTGAATATTTCGGGATTGTCATCAAGCGATGTGTAAAGGTCGCTATCTCCTGCGTGACGCATTGCCTTGTCATCATCTTTGCTAACAAGCCAACTTCTATCACTTGCAAAAACCGAGCCTTTGCAATAGAATGCAGGGAAAGAAGAAGGATTGAATCCCATAACGCTCACAATATGATGCCCTGGTTTAAGTGTGATTTTTGACCCTACGGGATACGAAACATCATCAACACATATGCAAGCATCGGTAGTGTTTGCATAAAATTCAATGGTTTCACTCGTGTCAAGGTCCGCTTCTTTAAATAGATTTGCATTTCTTTTTGGACCGTCAACACGCCACATAGGATAATAAAAAACCGATTTGGTGCTACTGCCCCCTATGTCTTTATATGTTTTTGCGTGCGTGCGCCTATTGTGTAAAAGCATTCCGTGATAAAGTTCAAAACTACCCGGATACCACATCCATTTTGCCATAAAAATACCTCGCATTTGTTTTCTATATATACTTTAACATAAAAACGAAAAATTATCAATCTTTTTACATAAAAAACACCTCAAAAGAGGTGTTTTTTATTAATTATTATTTGCGGTTTTTGATAGCATCGATAGGCTTCATTGATGCAATCTTCTTAACAGGGAAGAATGTCGCAATTATCGCAACGAGAAGAGATACGCCAAGGAGCAGTCCGATTTGTCTTATACCGAATGTAAGGAATGTGACAAGGAGTCCTAAGTCCTCTCTGAATACACCGTTGATTACATATACGACCGTTCCCGTCGTGAAAAGAGCCAAAACGAAGTTTATCATAGAGATAATGAATGATTCCGCAAAGAAAATCATAAATACATCGTTTGAGCGTGAGCCGATAGCACGAAGAATACCGATTTCCTGCTTCTTGTATGAAATACTTGTCGCAATGAAGTTTGAAAGCATAAGAGATGCAAATACAGCAAATCCAACGCCGACCCAAAGGAATACCTGACCCAAAACCTCAAGCGTCTCATCAATCATGCCAAGCTCCTCTGTTACGGAGTTTTTGAGCGCAAATCTTGCCATTCCGTCATAATGCTCGTTTTCGTAAGAGAATGCCGAAATATTGTGGACATCATCTCTGCCGTCAGGCATAGGAGCAACAACAAAGCTGTAATCACCCATTGAAATTTCATCAACAAGAAGGTCGTAAACCTCATCGGCAACAACAACCTTTATTCCTGTCTCAGTTGTAACACCGACAATTCTTGCGTCCTTGCTTTCCACACGGGTTTGTTCCTTGCCCCAAAGCTCGTATCTTATAGCAAGGTTATATGTTGCGTTCTTGATCTCATCAAAAACATACTTTGCGTAAGCCGTCTTTGCGCGTTCGATCTCTGAGCTTGAAATACTGCATTCCTGCTCATTTCCGTTACATGCCCAGTAATACTCGTTTTTGTAGTCTGAGAAGCACATGTAATAGTTTGGAATATCGAAATACTCTTCCTTTTCGTAATCATACAGATTATCGGTATGATACCATCTTGGCTTTTCGGTTGCCTTTTCAGCCTCCTTAACCGCATCCTCAAATGTGTCCATTGCAAGATCTGCATAGAAAATATCATAACGGTTTGCGTGATAGTTATTCTTCACAATTCCGTAGAAAAGCTCGTAGGATGAGCCGTTTGGAAAGTAAATAACTCTATTCTTGTACTGCTCATATGTTACTACCTTGTCGGCAATTCCATATTTTTTCATGATGCTATCATACAGTATCTTTGCATCATAAAGGTCGCAACCATATCTTACTGCATAATCGGCAAAAATATATGCGATTTCTTGCGTATTCAAAACATTTGTTTCTGTTTCTTCATCCCAAAGCACATAGCTGTTTTCATCAAAATGTGGATCCTTTGTTTTGATGTAATCAATAGCGCTGTCAAGATTTTTTATTGCATAATCATATGCCGCAAGATGAATAAGGTTATTTTGGATTCCCTCAAGGTTTGTAGTGCCGAATCTTGAAGCGTATTCAAGCTCTATACCGTCCTTAATCTCGATTTCGAAGAGGTTAAAGGATTCGTTTTCCTTATCGCCGTCAAAGCCATAGTTATAGTTGTTTATAAATTCCCTTGCTTGAGAGATAGGAAGAATAACATCGTATTTGCCAAGCGTTGTCACAGGACTGTCGGTAAGCCATTGAATTTTTGAAGCATTGATTTGTGAAAGCTTGTGTAGATTGTAGTATGAGCTTGGCCACGATGAGTAGTTGTTATCATCAAGGTTGGCGTTTTTATCCTTATATGTCATAAGCTCAAAGTTGCCCTGCTTAACATTTTGACGGTTTTCGTGAACAATGGCGTTAAGCACGTCAAAGAAATCTTGATTTATAAACATTACCGCGTTAAGAGAATGCGATTTTGCGGCATCAAGCTCCTCATTAACAACCATGTTAAAGATGTTTTCATTTCTTGTATCGGCAAGTGCCTCGTAGCGAGATGTGTCAAAGCCTGTGTCCAAAACACCGACAATCTTATATTTTTGTGTTGGCAGGTTCCAGCTAACCTGAATGGTGATTTCCTTGCCAACCATTTCGCCAATGGAGTTGATTTTTATAATGTCAGAGGTTTTTGTATCCTCATTATATTGAAGAAATCCGTTTTTTACATAGTATTCCGCAATAAAGCTTGGAATAACAATCTCATTATTATTTTCGGGAAGCTTGCTTCCTGCGGTAAGCGAGTAATTAAATGATGAAATTATCTCTTGGCTAAGCACGGATACACCGGAAAATTCGCTTGGATAAACTCTTGACCAGTCGTATCTTGAATCCGATGATGCGCTTGATGAAGCGACCTCACTTGCGTATTGAAGATAAAGTCCGTCACCGCCAAGCACAGGCAAGAATTTTAGACCTGTTTGCTGTTCAAGAATAGCAATTTCATCAGAGGAAACTTGATTGCCCCAATCCTGCCAGTAGAAGCCATCTGGGTCGCTTTCATCATAAAAGTATTTTGTTTCTTTAATGAATGAAACATAGTCGATGCCCGAGTCAATAAGCGATGTTGTGCAGGTATTAATGCTATCATACGATGCTATTGAGTCTGCAAGACCGAACAGCGAGAATGCGATAAATGAAAGTAAAATTGTGAATACAAGACGCACCTTCTTATGCTTAAGACCGCTTGAACCGAGTTTGAACGCATTTTTGATAGAAAGACGCGATTTTATAAGTTTGAAATTTTTGCTTGTTCTTTCGGGGATTTTGCCCTCGTCAGTGTTTTTAAAGATTTTATTTTGTCTTTTGTCGTTAATGATAAGAGACGCGTTGCTCTTGATTTTCTTAATGTATTCATTAATAGCAATTCTATCAGCCTCGGTAAGTTCATATCCGTCTTTGATAGTGATTTCTTTGCCGACATAAGAAAGGTTAGGTTCGCCTTCTTTTTCACTTGCTTCCTTATCATATTCAACGTCGGAAATTATTTTACCATCGGCAAGTTCGATAATTCTATCGGCATAAAGTTCGGAAAACTCTCTGTCGTGAGAAACGATAAGAACAAGTTTCTTTTTAGAAAGTTCTTTAAGCGTGTCGAACACTTGACGACCAGTATTTGAGTCAAGCGCACCGGTTGGCTCGTCAGCCATGATAATTTCAGGATTTTTTACAAGCGCACGAGCGATAGCAACTCTTTGTTTTTGACCGCCCGAAAGTTCGTTTGGCTTTCTTCCACCAAGTCCTTTGAGGTCAACTTCTTCCAAAATAGAATTGATTTCTTCGTTTGTCGCCTTTCTGCCTTGTAATTCAATGGCAAGCGCAATATTAGCACCGACTGTGAATTCTTCAAGAATGTTGTATTCTTGGAAAATAAATCCTACATAGGTGTTACGATAACTGTCGAAGTGTGATTGTCTAAACTCTTTTGACGATTGACCTTTGATGAAAATTTCGCCCGAGTCAATCGTGTCAAGTCCGCCAAGCACATTAAGAAGCGTAGATTTACCGCTACCACTCTTACCAAGCACAAATACCATACCCGTATCAGGCAAACGAAGTGATACATCATCAAGCGCACGCACTTCAACGCCTTTTTTGGGCGAGTACATCTTTTTCAGATTTTTTGCTTCAATCATAATTTTCTCCTTTTCTATGCCAATTTCTCAACGGTTCAAACAACGCAAAACAAAAATTGACAAAGTAAACAAAAATTTTGAAATAAATGTAATATAAAATCTCTTCATAAAAATATGAAAAAATTTTAATTCTCACAATTTATTAAAAAATTGTTAATTATATTTTATCATGAATACTATTTTATGTCAATAATTTTATACTAAAAAAGTATGTATTTAATAAAGAATAAGTTAAAAATGGTCTTCATTTTCCTCGAAAAAATAAAAGTGCAATTAAAATCACAAATCAGTATTAAAATTTAATGTCGTCTTTTTCTCACATAATTCGCCTTTTGAAAATATCAAAAATGGCTCTAAAAGTTAAAAAGGTCGTCAAAATGCGACATTATACCTAAAAAAAGCGCAAAACTCCTTCGAATTTGAATATATGAACATATATTCAAATGATACTATGTTTAAAATAATTTTGAGAAAAACTTCTTTTTAAGAATAAAAATGAAAAATACGGAAAATAATCAATTAAAGATAAAATTGAAACAAAAAGGAGATAAGTATGAAAGCGGTAATATTGCCAAATGACCGAAAAACCCCCGAACAAAGCGTGAAAGATGCAACAAAATTGATGAATGAAACTCCTGTTATTGTCAATTTGATAGAAAAGGTGAAAAAATACGGATTTTTTGAGGTTTGGATATGTGATAATTCCGATTCAAGTGAAATGGATAAATGTATTGAATCGAATTTCTCTCGTTTTAACGGAATAGACATAAAGATTTTTAAATTTCCACGGGAATATAAAAGCGGAAAAATTTTGTCAAAATTAGGCGAAAGAGGATTTTGCGGAATGTTTCTTGCTATGCCTTGCGATTTTGTGATTGATTTTGATATCCAAAAAATGATATCATATCATCAAGAAGGAGCAAGGTGTTGCACCGTTTATATAACCGAGCAAATGTGCGCAACTATGGAAAATGATGGTGTTGCAACTCCAAAATCAAACGAGATAAAAATTGTGAATTCGGGGTTTTATGTTTTCGAGGAAGAGTGTGTTGAATACTCATCAAGTAATGAGCCGATTGATATACATCTTGTTCCGCTCCTTGCCGAATATGATGAACTTAGCGTCTATAATCCAAAGTGTGAAACGGTGAGAAAAATAACTTAAAAAGAATTTTAAAAATGTAAAATTAATAAATTTGTAAATTCAAAAATTCAAAAATATAAAAATAATTAAAACTCCAATTGTTTAAAAGCCTTTTCACACTCGAACCGTTGATAATAAAATAAAAAATAGCGAGAAATCTCGCTATTTTTTATTAGTCATCAAAATCAAATGAGCCTGTGTAAAGTTGATAATATTTGCCTTTCATAGCAAGCAAATCTTCGTGCGAACCGCGCTCAATAATTCTTCCTTTGTCAAGAACCATAATAACATCAGAGTTCTTGATAGTGGAAAGTCTGTGGGCAATAACGAACACCGTTCTTCCTTGCATAAGTGAGTCAAGTCCTGCCGAAACAAGCGATTCGGTTCGTGTGTCAATGGAAGATGTCGCCTCATCGAGAATCATAACAGGAGGATCGGCAACCGCCGCTCTTGCAATTGAAATCAACTGGCGTTGTCCTTGCGAAAGGTCGCTTCCACTTCCTGAAATTACAGTGTTGTATCCGTCAGGTAACATCGAAATAAATGAGTGAGCATTAGCGCGTTTAGCCGCCTCAATACATTCTTCATCGGTAGCATCGAGTTTGCCGTAGCGAATATTGTCAAGAACTGTTCCTGTAAATAGGTTTACATCTTGTAAAACAATACCGAGCGAATGCCTTAAATCGTCTTTCTTTATCTTGTTGATGTTAATTCCGTCGTAACGGATTTTTCCGTCCGCAATATCATAAAAACGGTTTATAAGGTTGGTAATTGTCGTTTTACCTGCTCCTGTCGCTCCTACAAAAGCAATCTTTTGTCCGGGTTCAGCATATAGGGAAATGTCGTGTAAAACGATTTTGTCTTCAACATAACCAAAGTCAACCTCGCTCATTCTAACATCACCCATTAGGCGTGTATATGTAACTGTGCCGTCACTGTGCGGATGTTTCCAAGCCCAAACACCTGTGCGTTTCTTACTTTCAATAAGGTTGCCGTCCTTGTCAAATGTTGCATTAACAAGGGTAACATATCCGTTGTCAACCTCGCATTCCTCATCCATAAGGTCGAAAATTCTCTCCGCACCGGCAAGACCCATAATAATAGCGTTTGCTTGGTTAGAAAGTTGAGATACATTGTTTGTAAACTGTCTTGAAAGACCGAGGAAAGCAACAATAGTTCCTATTTGGAAAAGTTCCGTGCCTGTCAAAGAAACATTTTTTGCGTTAAAAATAAACAGCATTGAACCTGTAAAAATGATAAGAACATAGAGGATATGACCGATATTGTTCATTATCGGCATAAGAGTATTTGCTCTTATGTTAGCCTTAGTTGCATTTTCGCAAAGTTCCGAGTTAAATTCATTAAATTTCTTCTTGCTTTTTTCTTCAAAATTGAAAACTTTTACTACTTTTTGACCGTGAATCATTTCTTCAATGTATCCCTCGGTAGCGCCAAGTGAAATTTGTTGTTTTTTGAAGTAAATAGCACCGCTTCCGCCGATTTTTCTACTTACAAAAGTCATAGCAAGCGCACCGATTATAACAACAAGAGTGAGCCAAAAACTCATAAAGAGCATAAGCGATGTTACAGTGAGAAGAATTATAACCGTTGTAATAATTTGCGGTAGAGATTGTGAAATTAGTTGCCTTAGTGAATCAATATCGTTTGTGTAGTGCGACATTATATCACCGCGAGTGTTTGCGTCGAAGTATTTAATGGGAAGTTTTTGCATCTTCTTAAACATTAAACAACGCAGTTTGTGTAAGCAACCTTGCGTTACAACCGCCATTGTCCGTGTTTGAGTAAATGCCGAAATAAGACCGATAAGATAAATTACTGCGAGTATTGAAAGTGCAATGCCGATGCGCCTAAATTGATCGTTCATCGCATCATCAATAAGCGCTTGTTTGTTCTCTTCAAACTGTGCTATTTCCTCGTCAGTCATTGTCGCCTTTTCACTTTCGGAAAGAGTAAGATTGTCAAGCGCCTCAATAGATGTATTAACTACATATTCTTGGAATATCGAAGGACACGCAGTTGCGACGGCATTTAAACAAATACAAGCGATAACAATGATAAAAGGGATTTTATAGAAAGTGAAGAGAAGTTTTATAAGCCGTGGGAATGTGCCTTTTTTAACTTTTTTCATAGGTCTGCCCATTTGTGGCTGTCTTGGAGACTTTACTGCTTTATTCATTGCATTTTCGCCTCCTTTGTTTGAGATGTATATATTTCACGATAAATATCGTTTGTATCAAGTAGTTCATCGTGAGTGCCAAGACCATTGATTTTTCCGTCTTCCATTACAATAATAATGTCCGCCTCTTGAACGCTTGAAATTCTTTGAGCAATAATGATTTTTGTGGTATTAGGAATTTCCTCTCTCATCGCCTTGCGAATTAGCGCATCAGTCCTTGTGTCAACCGCACTTGTGGAGTCATCAAGAATTAGCACAGCAGGTTTTTTGAGAAGGGCGCGTGCAATACAAAGCCTTTGTTTTTGACCGCCCGAAACATTAGTTCCACCTTGCTCAATATAGTGGTCGTATCCGTCGGGAAATGATGTTATAAACTCATCAGCACAGGCAAGTTTGCAAACACGAACAAGTTCTTCATCAGTTGCATTAGCGTCACCCCAACGAAGATTTTCTTTTATAGTTCCTGAGAAAAGCACATTTTTTTGTAAAACAACGCTAACTGCATCGCGTAGTGCCTCAATATCGTAGTTGCGGACATCAATACCACCAACAAGCACACTTCCTTCGGAAACATCGTAAAGTCGTGGTATAAGTTGAATAAGAGAAGATTTTGCGCTTCCCGTTCCGCCAATAATTCCAACAGTTTGTCCCGATTTTATATGCAAATCAATATTTGACAATGCGTATTTTTCAGCGCGTTTTGCATACTTGAAACTAACATTATTGAAATCAATATCACCGTTTTCAATCTTAAAAATTGGATTTTCGGGATTTTTGATAGTTGTTTCTTCATCGAGAACTTCACAAATACGCCTTGCACTTTCAAGTGACATTGTTATCATAACAAATATCATTGAAATCATCATAAGGCTCATAAGCATTTGAATTCCGTAGGAGAGAAGCATAGAGAAGTTTCCTACATCAAATGCAGTTCCCGTTGTTTGAATGAGTAAAGTCGGAGGCCAAGCGGTCTTAGGAAGACAAATTATT
>JAZNJK010000235.1:0-5278 GCA_045578005.1 Eubacteriales bacterium
AGCGGTTAAGTGAAACCCCCATCATCGCCAAGGGGGTAGACTACCCTCTGCAAAATCCGTGTGCATCCAAATCGGATTCACACGGCTTTGCATCTAAATCGGACACACATCACAAGAAAGACCTAATCCGAACCGTTGGATTAGGCTTTTCTTTTTTGCTGAGATGGCGCGGTCGATGTTAGCACCTTATTATATGGGGGGAAAATTATGACGAAGATGAAGATTATGACTACTACGAAGAACCATTTATAAGCGGGAGTGCAAAACGGCTTGACGATGGCTCAATAATGATTACATTTAGCAAAAAATAATTTTTCAAAGCCCTCTCGGTTGTAAAGCCGAGGGGGGGTTATTTTGTATTTTTGGCAATTTAATTGACAAGTTTAAATCTAAATGATAAAATTAGGGTAATACGAGATACAAGGCGGATTATGGGGGTTAAAAATGTTCGCTTATTATTCCTGAGGGGGTAACTCCGAGGCATAAAATATTGACTAATTTAGTAATTTAATATTTATATATGCTTGAAATACGCATTATTATATGGTAAAATAAAAGAACGAAATATAAAATTCGAGGTATACTATGAAAAGATTATTTAACGAACATTACAAGAGAAATGTTATCGAACTTAGCGGTGCTTGGAGTTTTGCTACTGACCCCGACAACAAGGGTGAGGAAAACGGTTGGCAAAACGGTATTCCAGATGCGCAAACGGTGACTGTTCCTTCTCTTTGGAACAACGAACTCGGTTTACTCAACTACGAGGGTTGTTGTTGGTATGAGAAAAAGTTCTTCACAAACGGCGGAACAGTTATGTTTGAGTTTGAGAGTGTTATGACTCTTGCAACTGTATGGCTTGACGGCAAGAAACTTGGCGAGCATTACGGTGCGTTTACCGAATTTGAGTTTATTGTTAACGATTTGACCGAGGGTGAGCATACACTCGTTGTTCGTGTTGATAGCACAATTAACGCACAATCATTCCCACAAAGATACTGCGACTGGTTTAACTATGGCGGTATTGCAAGAGATGTTTTTGCGCATCAACTAAACGGCATTTCTATCCTTACAAATCATTTGGTTTATGAACTTTCAGACGACCTTAACGATGCAAAGGTTTATGCAAAACTCGAACTATACAATGCTCTTGATTGCAAATGCACATCTCCTCTTTGTGTTAAAGTAGGTGACGATGTAATTTATAATGGCGAGGTTTCTCTTGACGGATATGAAAAGGCTTCATTTGTTACTCCTGCCGTTACACTTAAAAACATTGAACTTTGGAATGTTGGCGCACCGAAGTTATACACTGTTATTGCTTCAACCAACACTGATGACCTTATTGACAAGGTTGGATTTAGAAAAATCGAGGTTAAGAATTGCGACATTTTGTTAAATGGCAAGTCGATTGAACTTCTTGGTGTTAACAGACACGAGGAACATCCCGATTGGGGATTTGCCTTCCCTGCTAAACTTATGAAGAAGGACCTTGACCTAATTTTGGATATGAACTGCAACACTATTCGTGGTTCACACTATCCTAACTCAAAGATTTTCGTTGATATGCTCGACGAGAGAGGAATTATGTTTTGGAGCGAAATTCCTATGTGGGGTGTTGGATTTAGTGAAGCATCATTGATTGATCCTGTAATTTCCGAGCGTGGATTTACTATGCACAAGGAAATGGTAAAATACTACTACAACCATCCATCAATCGTTATTTGGGGACTTCACAACGAGATTGCGACATATTCGCCTAACTCTTATCATCTTTCCGAAAAGTGGAGCGCTTTCCTCCGTGAAAATGGTGGAAACCGTCTTATCACTCACGCATCGTGTCATCCGTTAAAGGACAACGATATGGGATTTGATGATATTATTTCTATCAACATTTATCACGGCTGGTATAAATACAGCGGATACAACGGAAACTTGCAGGACTGGGACAAGATGGTTGAGGATTTCCGCGCTCGTCGTAAGGAAATGGGTTGGGAAGACAAACCTGTTATTATGAGTGAGTTCGGTGCTGCGGCACTTGCGGGCTATCATACACCATTTGATACTGTCCGTTGGAGCGAGGAATATCAAAGAGATTTGCTTGAATACACTCTTGAACTGTTCCACAAGACCGATTATATGAGAGGAACTTACATTTGGCAATTCTGCAATATAAGAACTTCTCCTTCTATGGATATTAACCGTGTTCGTTACTTTAACAACAAGGGCGTTCTTGATGAACATCGCAATCCGAAATTGGCTTACTACAAGATTAAAGAACTTTACAAAAAATATTCCGAGGAAAAATAAAATGGAAAAATACGCTTGGAAAGCGAAAATTGTTGACGGAACGATTGATGAATACATTCGCCGTCACGATGAAATATGGGACGAGATGAAAGAAGTCCTTCAAAATGCGGGAATTGTGAACTACACAATTTGGAATGTTGGCAACGAACTGTTTGGATATTACGAATGCGAAAAGGGTATTGAATACGCTACAAAGGTGCAAGCGCAAAGTCCTATCGTTGACAAATGGAACGAGTATATGAAGGACATTCTTATTATGGAAATGGACCCTATAACAGGCGCACAGCCACAACTTAAAAAGGTTTTCTCGTTTAAAGAAAGGGACTAAAATGAAGGACAATGTGACATCGTTTGTATATTACGGCTCGCAAAACTATATTTCTCTTGAAAGCCTTAGACTCATGGTGCCTAGTGCTTATCTGTTTATGAGTTTTTGCTCGCTTGTGGCAAGCATTGCTTCGCAAAAATTTATCATTGGGATAATCTTTTTGTCGCTTGTCGCTATATATGCAGTTATTGTTTACACCTTTCATTTGTGGTGTCCAAAACCATCATTTGCCTGTCGATTTGGAATGAGTGCGTTTAGTTCATTCTCGCTTAGTATTATTTTTCAAGCGTGGGCTTATTCCTTTTTAATTGTTGCAGGGCTTATTGATATATGGGATATTTTGATAGCCATTGTAATTCAGTCAGTTCCTGTGGTGCTTTGCATTTTAATAGCGAATGCAAAAATAAAAAGTGGCGCATATCTAAAAAAGATGTCAGTAAAGACTACGATTTGCGTAGGTGGTATATCCGCCGCCTCGGTTGCCGGAATACACCTTGCAAGAACACTTGGCGAGATTAGTCAGCATACTGCATCTATCGTTGTTATGGCATGCGTGACATTACTTGGTGTAATTTGTGCAAATGCAGGCACTATGCACCTAATGAAACTTTATCTTTGCAAAAAATACGAAATCAAGTGTGACAAGGACGGAAGCACGATTTCCGAACTGCTTATTTTGCCCAAAAAACCAAGAAAGAACTTGCTAAAAAGGATATGGTCGGTTACTTGGAAAGTGCTTGTCTTAATACTTGCTATTGCTATTCTCTTCGGAATTCACGAGTCGGTCAATGGTTGAGCGCTCATTATAATTTTAGTTGACTTTAATTTTTATACATAAGGAGATATTATGAGAATTTTATTTCAAGGTGATTCAATCACCGATGCAAACAGAAGTTATTCGGACAACAACAATTTAGGATTTGGATATGCAAGACTTGTTGAGGCATCGCTTGGATTTGACGAGCCAAATCACGAGTTTTTCAACAGAGGCATTAGCGGAAACAGAATTGTTGATGTTTATGCAAGAATTAAGCGTGACATTATCAATCTTAAACCCGATTTTATGAGTCTTTTGATTGGTGTAAACGATGTATGGCACGAAATAGGCGACTCACCAAATGGTGTTGATGAAGACAAGTTTTACAAGATTTACTCAATGCTCATTTCCGAGATTAAGGAAGCGCTTCCTGACATTAAGATTATGATTTTAGAGCCATTTGTTTTAAGAGCAGGGGCAACTGATGCAAACTGGGATCTTTTCTCAAACGAAGTGCCTAAACGCGCTAAGATGGCAAAGAAGATTGCCGAGGACTTCTCTCTTCCTTTTGTTCCTCTTCAAGAAGGATTTGACAAACTTGCTCAAATTAGAGAAAACAGTTACTGGCTTGGTGATGGTGTGCATCCTACTGCTAAGGGTCACGAATTTATCAAGCGTGAGTGGTTGAAGACTTACAAGGAAATGATGAAATAATGGACACACTCAAATTTGACAAGGGCAATACGCTTGTTGTTGCGCATAGAGGTCTTTCCGGTGTGGAATTTGAAAATACATATGTTTCATTTGTGGCGAGTGCAAATCGCTCTTACTACGGAATTGAAACTGATGTTCATCTTTCTCGTGACGGGTATTTTATTCTAAATCACGACGACAACTTTTCACGGGTTGCGGGTGATGAGCGCAAAATTGCCGACATGACGCTTGATGAGATACAAAAAATTGTTCTTTTGGGCAAAGACGGAAAAAAGAGCAACACTGCCCTTCGCCCCGCTATGCTTGAAGATTATTTGAGCGTTGTTAAAACTTACTCAAAGCATGCGATAATTGAGTTGAAGGCTAACTTTTCACTTGATGACATAGCACGCATTATTGAAACAGTAAAATCATTCGTTTCGCTTGATGATGTGACATTTATTTCGTTTGAGTTTGACAATGTTGCAAAGGTTAGAGAGTTACTGCCACAGCAAAGTGTTCAATATTTGATTTGGCATTTGACTGATGATGCGATTGACAAACTTGTCAAGCACAAAATGGACGCTGATGTGTGGTGCATGGAGTTAACCAAAGAGCAAATTGACAAAGCGCACGCACGCGGTGTTAAGGTAAACTGTTGGACTGTCAACGAGGTCGAAAACGGCGAAAAATTCGCATCTTGGGGAATTGACTTTATAACAACTAACATTCTTGAATAAGGGATGCTGCAATAGCGCAGAGCAAAAGCAGATAACTTAAACCCTAAAAGCGTTTGTTTTAGCAAATTTTTTAAATAATTTTTTTAAAGTTGACAACTTGTGATTAAAATCGCAAGTTGTCCTCTTTTTTATATCTGCTTTTTAGAGGCGACCACTCGCACTGTCGTATAAAATACGCCGACGGCTTCGCGTTCACCTCTTCTGCATCCATTTCGCTATCCCCAACAAAAAAGAGGCGTCGCTAATGCGATGCCTCTTTTTGGAATTTGTTATTTTTGAACGATTACGGACACTCCGTCGGGGATAGCGACAATTTCAAGGGTGTCTTTTTTGAGGATTTTGCGAGCGATATCGAGTGCCTCACCGATTGAATGGGCGGGAGTCATATGCATATTTTCGACTACATCATCGGGTGCGTCGGAGATATAGATTACTTTTGCACGCATAAGG
>JAZNJK010000236.1:0-3376 GCA_045578005.1 Eubacteriales bacterium
ACAAAGAGTGTGCAAAATTACATCAGTGTTACCTACCCCGATGGTTCGACACGGACACTGTTTACACCCCTTGACCCTTTTGAAACACCTCTTGCGCTCGACAATTTGTGTTTTGAGTTTAACCGAGTCATCGGCAATAACGAACTTGAACCGCTTATTGCAATCCCGACATTTATCCACGATTTTCTTTGTATTCACCCATTCAACGACGGAAACGGAAGAATGAGCCGTTTGCTAACTACCCTACTTCTTTATAGAAGCGGTTTTCTCGTTGGAAAATACATTTCGCTTGAAGCAAAGATAGCGAAAAACAAGAGCCTGTATTACGATGCCTTGGAAAAGTCGCAACACGGTTGGCACGAGGGAAGCGAAGATGCACTCCCGTTTATAAAGTATTTGCTTGGCACAATTTTATCGGCTTACCGTGACTTTGAAGACCGCTTTGCGCTTGTGGAAACGAAACTGTCCGCACTTGAAACCGTTCGCAAAGCAACGCAAAATAAAATCGGTAGATTTTCAAAACAGGACATAAGAGAACTTTGCCCCTCTATTAGCATAAGTTCGATTGAGGGCGCACTTCGAAAACTCGTTTCCCTTGGCGAAATCGCACGAGAAGGAAACGGAAAAAATATTCGTTATTTTAGATTGAAATAATTAAACGCATTAGCGAGGACTTGAAAATGGACAAAAAACTTTATGAGTGTTTAAATTCAGCGCACGAAGGCTATTCTCTTCCTTTCTTGTGGCTACGAGGAGAGGACAAGGAAAGATTGCGTGATGAAATTTTAGCGATAAAAAACAGCGGTGTCAATTGGTTTTGTGCCGAGAGCCGTCCGCACGAGGGCTTTTGCCGTGATGCGTGGTGGGACGACTTCGGTTTCGTTCTCAAAACCGCTCGTGAACTTGATATGAAGGTATGGCTACTTGATGACAAGCACTTCCCGACAGGCTACGCAAACGGCTACCTCGAAGCGCCCGAGCGCGCTCATTTAAGGAAGAAACTTGCCCGTCAAATTCAAATTGAGGCAATCGGCCCTGCCAAAAACACATCACTCTATATCGACGGAAGAATTAGAAAAGAGGAGCGCTTTATTTCGGCACACGCATACCGTCACGAGGGCGAAAACGATGTGCTTGATGCGTCGAGCGTGATTGATTTAACCGACACATATAGCGACGGAATGTTATATTTCGATGTTCCAAAAGGGACTTGGCGAGTTTGCATAACTATTGAAACCGCCCCCTACGACTACGAGGGCGAAAGGCTGTTTTACTATATAGATATGTTAAACCGTGAGTCGTGCGAAAGTATGATAAAGGCGATTTACGAACCGCACTACGAACATTTTGCGGAGTATTTCGGCAACACATTTTTGGGATTTTTCTCCGATGAGCCGGGATTTTTAAATGTGGTAAACACCTACTTCAACCGCCTTGGCGACAGGACTTGCTCATATCCCTATCGTAGCGACCTTTGTGACCTTATTTCAAAAAGTTCGGGGCTTGACAAAGACAAATGCGCCCTTTATTTGAGCGCACTTTGGGAAGACCTTGGCGAGATTACGCCACTTATTAGAACGCATTATATGGACACCGTTACTCGCCTTTACCGTGAAAACTTCTCTTTCTTGCTCGGTGATTGGTGCAGAGAACACGGCGTTTCCTACATTGGACATGTTATTGAGGATATGGGCGCACATATGCGACTTGGTTACGGTTCGGGACACTATTTCCGTGCCCTTGACGGACAGGATATGGCGGGAATTGACATCGTGCTTATGCAAGACATTCCCGGTATTGATGCCTCACACATTTCCCCTCTTTGCGACGGTGGACGCGCTGACCCGAGTTTCTTCCGCTATACTCTGCCAAAACTTGCATCAAGCCACGCACACATTCAACCTCTTAAAAAAGGACGCGCCATGTGTGAGATTTTCGGTGCTTTCGGCTGGGCGGAAGGAATGCCGTATATGAAAGGGCTTGCCGACATTATGCTATGTTCGGGCATTAACTACTTTGTCCCTCACGCATTCTCGGCAAAAATCGAGGACGAGGACTGTCCGCCCCACTTCTATAATGGTGGAAAAAACATTCAATATCCGTTCTTTTCAAAACTCATTTCTTATATGGGGCGCGTTTCTCACTTGCTTGATGGTGGAACGCACAAAGCCGATGTTTGCGTGTTTTACAATGCCGAGGGCGAATGGAGTGGCAAAGATAACCAACTTTTCTTTGAAATTTGCCAAATTCTCACACAGGGTGGCATAGATTTCGACATTATCCCTCTTGACTACCTCGAAAATGCGACAGTTAAAAACTCCCGTCTTGTTATAAATGGCGAGGATTATGGCGCACTTATCGTTTCTCGTAGCGAGGTTTTGCCAATTTCGGCTCTTTCGTGTTTTGAGCGTCTTGCAAACGACGGTCTTGACATTATCTTTACCGACAACTTGCCAAGGGCGAGTGCCGAGGGCGTTGATATTTCCAAAATCTTGCCAAAATTTGACACAGTCCCCACAGTTTCGCTCGTTTCCGACCTTAAAAAGCGAGGTCATTGCCACCTTGAAATTTCGGGCGAGGGCGCAAAATATATCCGTTTCTATCACGCAAAGCGCGAGGGAAAGGATTTTTACCTCATTTCAAACGAGGCGACATATTCCGATGCGAAAATTTCGCTCACCT
Source organism: Eubacteriales bacterium (assembly GCA_045578005.1). Taxonomy (GTDB): domain Bacteria; phylum Bacillota; class Clostridia; order Oscillospirales; family CAG-272; genus RGIG2000. The sequence goes on from JAZNJK010000236.1 coordinate 2,683, forward strand.
TTAAAGAAAAGGGCGACTGCTTAATTTATGAGCCTTGGGGAAACAAGATTTACAAGGAAACTGCCGAAAATGGCACACTCGACCTAACTATCGAAAAGGGAAATATGCTCTTTGTGATTTTCGGTGAAGAAATTCCCAAAAACACACCAAAATTCACCAAATTGTGTGAAAAAACGGCACTTCCCTTGCTCTTTGACATTTCGATAATGGACGAGGGCGAGGCGGAATACAAGAAAATTGCCGAAAAGAGCGCACCGTTTGACATCAGCGCCCCCGACAAATTCCCGCACTTCTCGGGCAAGATAAAATACGAAGCATCGTTTGATAAAATCGAGGACTTTGCCGTCTTAAACCTCGGTGAAGTTGGCGAAATTGCGGAAGTTTGGCTAAATGGCGAATACATCGGCGCACGAATTAACGCACCCTATAAATTCGACCTTTCGGGCGCACTTAAAGACAAAAACGACCTAACCGTTATCGTCACATCAAACCTCGCCCACCGTCGCCGTGATTGGCTCTCAACCTTTATCCAAATCCCACCAAGCGGAATTATCGGCGACATTCTTTTAGAAGCGAGCAATTAAACCTGACCTCGTGCAATGGCGGTAGCCAATTCATGCCCGTCAGGGCAATTCATGTTCGCTTGCGAACAATTCATGTGCGAAGCACAATTCATGACAGGGAAGCCCCTGTG
>JAZNJK010000237.1:0-6919 GCA_045578005.1 Eubacteriales bacterium
AGAAAATTTTAGAGGTTGTCCGTACCCTTATGCCCGAAAGACTTAAGGGATATAAAACCTTTAAGGTTGAATCAAAGAGGTCAGACAAGCGTTTTCCTCTCACATCCCCTCAAATTTCCGACGAGGTTGGCGGATGCGTTCTTTCCTCAGTACGCGGAATTAAGGTTGATGTCCATAATCCCGATGTGGTTTTACGAGTTGAAATAAGAGAAAAGGAAGCATTTATTCACGCAGGACAGGAAAAGGGCGCAGGCGGTATTCCTTCGGGTTCATCGGGTAAAGGACTACTCCTTCTTTCGGGCGGTATTGACTCCCCTGTTGCAGGCTTTATGATGGCTAAACGAGGTGTTGAAATCGAGGCTATTCACTTTGAGAGTTATCCATACACTTCCGAGAGGGCAAGGGATAAGGTGCTTTCTCTTGCGAAGTCACTAACCGACTACACTATGCGAATGAGAGTTCATATTATTTCTCTTACACATATTCAAGAACTTATTCGTGACAACTGCGACGAGGACTATTTTACATTACTTCTCCGTCGTTATATGATGGCGCTTTCAGTTAAACTTGCGCACGACCTTGGTTGTGATGCCATTATCACGGGCGAGAGTCTTGGCCAAGTAGCAAGTCAAACTATGAAGGCTATAAATGTTACCAACACAATGTCCGACCTTCCAATCTACCGTCCGCTTATCGGTATGGACAAAGAAGAAATTATCCAAATTTCAAGGCGAATTGGCGCATATGACACCTCTATTTTGCCATACGAGGACTGTTGCACGGTATTTACTCCAAGACACCCACGCACCCGTCCCGAACTTGACGCGGTTATTGCCGAGGAGAAAAAACTCGACTTTGATGCGCTCGTTGAAGAAGCGTATGCGACAAAATATGCGGTTGTTGTTAAGCATTTTGGAGATAACATTATTGAAGGAGAGGGACGAAGATGAGCAAAAGATACATTACATTAACTGACGAAACAGGTGCGGACACTCTTTACGAAATTCTTGACGAATGTTCTATTGACGGTGGAAGTTATCTTGCCATTGTGCCTGTATCTACCGAATATTACATCATCAAAAAGATTAATGAAGGCAAGAAAAATGAAAGTTTCGTTTCCGTTGAGGGCAAGGAACTTGACAAGGTTGAGGGTGTATTTCAATCCCGCCTTTCCGCTACTGACCACGATGGAAATTAAGGGGGACTTATGATTAAAAAGATTTTAGTTATTGCTCTTTCACTCGTATTTCTTGCACTTGCCGTAATTTCGTGCGATGTTACCTATGAATCAAGTTCATCAAGTGAGGAATCAAGTGAGGCAAATCCCGAACAGAGCGAAAGTTCAAGTCTTACGCAAGAGAGCCAGAGCGAAAGTGAGTCGCAAAGCAACACTCCAAGTCAAAGTGAGAGTGAGTCAAACTCCGAAAGCGAAAGCACAGGCGGTGCTGTTTTGGACGGATTTGAATTTGAGGCATCAAGCACGATTTACACAGTAGGTCAAACCGAGAAAATCACTTTCAAGGTAAAAGACGGATATACATTTGACAGAGCGCCAGAGCCTATTGACATTGATGTTGACATAGTTGAAACAACTGCATCGACGATGTTTGACCATACGGATAACGGAATATTTTTCTCGGCATCAGCACCGGGAAAAGTTACTGTTAAGATGAGTGTTTTCGGTGAAGAAAGCAATAATACCGTTACAATTTGCGTTCTTCCAAATGAGAGCGACCTATACCAAAGTCTTACAACCGCTATGGGATACAACTGTGCGCTTGGTTCATGGTATCAAATTTCATCACTTCCCGCATCGCTTGCCGAATTTTACGAGATTGCAGATGATAACGGATTTATAAGAATTAAAGATGATTCCGCATCGGGCAAGGCGTGTATTGAGGTTATCGGTTCGGTGCGTTCACTAACAAGTTTCAAGTTTAAGTGCAAGGAAACGGGAAATATTTACTCTATTCCTTATGCAATGAACGGTTGCGGTGTATCAAAGGCGATATTCAACACATTTGACTCCATCGGTCAGTCAATCGGTCAAAATGTGCCATATAACGAAATTTGCGCTATGACCGAAATCAATTTTAGCGGAGTTACTACCGAGGTTGATGATGTTTCAATCCTTTCTTGGATGCCAAACCTTAAAAAGATTAACTTCGGTTCAATAAGGGCAATTCTTTTTAGCAACTTTTGTGACCTTTCAAAGATTGAGGAACTTACTCTTCTTAATAACGGTGACACAGTTATCAATCACGAGATGATGGACGAGATGATAAATCTTAAAAAATTGTCCATTGTCGGCTCACTCGATGCAATTTCAAGACAAAGTTTTGAAAAAATTGCCGAGAGGGTTAAAGCAGGCACACTTGAATTTGAGGCGACTGATGGAATTATTATCGGTGCTAACCTAATTGACGATTTTGGAAAGAGTATTTTCTTTACCGAAAAAGAAGTTTCCGATTGCCTTACCGCAAATAACGGATACCTTGTTTCACCTCTTAATTACATAATAATAACCGACTGTAATTACAACAAAGATATTAAGGTGAAAGACATTGCTTATCTTGACCTATACAACTGTCTTACATATCCAAATCCAAGAGCGTTTACTGTAAAGTCAGAATGTGACGACCTTACAATTAACCTTTACAATTTCAACACCTCTACTGAAAATGCGGAGCGCAAATTCCCACTTGTTGCAAGTGGTATTTTAAGGCTTAATGCAATAAGAGGACAAAGCAAGTTCCACGGTGCAAACGGAACGACCGAGGTTATCTCATCAACCAACCGTTCGCACGAAAATCCAACGGTGGCAATTTCGGCTAAAACGATTTATATCAAAGTAGCAACCGAAAACGGTGCAAAACTCTTCATTGAAGGTGGCGACGGTTGGGTAGGTTGGAACGGAATTAACGGCAAAGACGGAAACAACACTACCGATGAAAAGAACGCTCAAACGGGCGGTAACGGTGCTTGTGGTCTTTATGCAACCGACATATTCATTCTCTCAAACGGTCTTGTTGTAACAGGTGGAAATGGCGGTAACGGTGGAAATGGTGGCGACGGTGCAGGTTCAGGTATTTTCGGCGGTGGCTACAATGGTGGAAACGGCGGAAATGGTGGAAGCGGTGGCGCACCTATCATTTATGCAAATTCCTACACAAACAACTATACAACCACACTAAACGGTGGTTTTGGCGGTATCGCCGGAATTGGTGGCTCGGGCTACGGTCTTGGTAGTAACGGTGATGTCGGAACTAACGGAAGCGCCGGTCCAAATATCGCAGTTAGAGAATAAATAATGATTTTTAACATTTAAAAAGACCGATTTTTGTCGGTCTTTTTTGTTTTTCTGTTCATTTTATCAAAATATGTTCAAATGTTCATTTGTTCGCTTATTGCATATGTTAGCGGATTTTATACGATTTTGCGCCTGTAAATGGCTAAAAATGCTTCGTTATGGATAAAAATGACTTCTCTGCATATCTGCCCAAGAACTTTGGGTGGCAAAATGATAAGTTAGAAAACTGCTTCGTGGCGAATAGAAACAGTTACTACTGTAGAAAATCGGATTTTGCCCGCCGAGGCTCTCGGTCTGTCTACAAAAAGTTGACATTTGCTTTATTTTGCGTTTTGGGGTTGAAATGAATTTTAATTTATGATAAGATTATTTTAGAAAAACAACTTATCAAGGAGAGAAAACAGTATGAAATGCACATTTTTTAATTTAAAACAACAAATTGAGGTCAACATAAGCGAACATGCAACCGTGCGTGAACTTATCGAGGTGGTTTACGACAAATACGGATTTGACAAAAAGTTTATCGAGTATGTAACCGTTTACGATATGAATAAATATCATGTTGTAACTAACACTAAACACACTTTGGAAAAGGAAAACCTTAGCGGAGCATTTTGCTTTGCTTACTTCAAAAAAGGCGAATTTCTCTTTGTTGAGGGAAGTTGGGGTCACCATATGATAAAGATGGACGCAGTTAAGGAAATCAAGAAACCGTTTGATTTTAGAATTGCGCTCACACCAAGGCTCGTTGAATTTGAGTATTTTGTGGCGACAAAGTCGTTAACTGTTGGAGAGTTTGTCCTCGACCTTAAACAAGCAGGATATCTTGATGGTAAAACATCTATTGTAATTAGCCATTCGGATATAACAAACTCAAAATTTGAAACAGCGAAGGAAATCCCTCTTGATGTCGCATCGGATATGAAACTTTACGACCTCATAAAAGAATACGAATTTCCAAGCACTATGGTAGTAAGTTTTAAATAACAAAAAAAGAGCAATCCTCGGATTGCTCTTTTAATTTTTATAAGATATGCGACTTATGTGGAGTCGTTTTTGCCTACGATTTGCGAGCCAAGCGAGAAAGTGCATCGGAAAGGGCTGAAATTAGTGTATTTGCCTCTTCCTTTGTGTTTTCGGGGCTTAGGGAAATTCTTATTGATGTATCCGCCTCGTCCTCGCTCACACCGAAGGCAACAAGCGCCCTTGATGCTTTGTGAGTGGAATTAGAGGCACATGCCGAGCCTGACGACACAAAAATACCTTTTGCGCTAAGGTCGTGAAGGACTGTTTCGCTTTTGATTTTAGGCATTGTGATATTGAGAATATGAGGTGCGTGGAAAACGGGAAGTTTAACCTTGATTTCCTTTGGCATATTCATAAAAATATACTCACGGAGTGTGCGCATTTTCTCGATTTCTTCACGAAGCGACTCCGTATGTTCCTTAACCGCCTCTCCAAAGGCGCAAATGCCGTATGTATTTTCCGTGCCTGAACGATATGCTCCCTCTTGTCCTCCACCGAGGATTATCGGCACGATTTTCTTAGTTTTGAGAATTTCGGGGGCGATATAGAGCGCACCAACGCCCTTTGGTCCGTTGACCTTATGTGCGCTTATCGAAATTAAGTCCGCACCGAGTGATTTTTTGGTGAATTTTACTTTCAAATACGATTGCACACAGTCCGAATGGCACACACATATCGGGCTTTTTTCTCTTATTATGTCAAAAGCACGAGCAACATCATAGAGTGCGCCCGTTTCGTTATTTACATGCATAAGCGATGCCAAAATAACTCCGTTTGCGTTCTTTTCAATAAAGTCAAAATCAAGTTCACCGCCCTTGGTTGGGACTCTTAAAACTTGATAGCCCTGTTTTTCGAGGTGAAGTGCGCACTCCTCAACCGAAGAATGCTCGGAATCGGTAATCATTATCTTTTCGTTGCCTTGTCTTTTCTTTGCGTTTATAACACCGAAAATAGCAAGGTTATTTGACTCCGTTCCGCCCGATGTGAAGACAATTTCCCATCTTTGCGGACGCAAAATGCCAAGAGATGTGGCTATAATCTCCCTTGCACGGCTAACTTCTCTTTCCGCATCGACTCCCACTTTGTGAAGTGATGAGGGATTGCCAAAGATGTTTTCGCTAACGGAAAGCATCTTATTTTTTGCCCTTTCGGACATTTTTGTAGTTGCGCTATTATCAAAGTATATCATATTATCTTAACTTGAAATTTTGAAGAATTTGTTCCTTTATAACAGTGAGTGTTTCCTCGTAAAGTTCGGGAGTTGATGTGTATGTGATAACATGAACACTTCCCTTGTCTATTACGGAAACAACGAAATATTTATATGTCTTATTTGCGATTTCGACGGTATATGTGAATGATTTTCCTTCTTTTCCGTCTACTGTGATAGGTGTGCCTTCTTCTGTAACGGTGAAGGAGTCAAAGGTTTGAGACAGTTCCTTTTTATGATAGTTTGTCCACCATTCATCAACTGTTGTAGAGTCCTTTGTTATATTCCATTGCATAACGCTAATGCTCGATTTGTTTTCGTTTGACACATGGGCAAGTGTCATAGCACTGCTTTCGTCAATTATCCAAGAATTTGGAACATAAAGTGAGTATAAAACAATATCCTTGTTTGATGCAAGTTTCATTCCCTCGGGAGCGTTTTTATCGTTTTCAATCTCGGTTTTATCGCCACTTGTTCGGGGCGAAAACTTAAATTCGGTTAAAATCTTATCAAGTGCGCCAAGGCTCTCGGTATAAAAATCGGCATTTTGGGTTGTGGTGCTATTATACCATATTACAAACATACTCTCCCCGTTTTTAACTACGGTGATTTTATGCTTATATGTTAGTGTGAGCGCATTTTCTCCCTCCCCTGATGTTTGCTCAGATGTGAGTTCATATGAAATTGCGAATTTTTTATCAACCGCAGTATTCTTTCCGCTATCAAGAGAGTTGACATTTGTAAGAGTTGATTTAAGTGATGGTAGGTAAGTGTCGTTCCACCATGTTGAAATTTCGGTTTCCTCACTAACGGCAAAGGTAAAGACGCTTACCGATGTTGCATCATTTTGTGCGTGGGCGCGTGAAAAATCGCTCATTTCATCGATGGTCCATTCTTCCGGAATGTAGAAAAGATATTCAACTTTTGAGTTATCCGATGCGAGTTTCATTCCCTTTGGTGCACCGTCATTGTCGCACGATACAAAGCATACAAGCATCAAAACCGATAGGCATATTAAAAGTAATTTTTTCATTTTATTTTCCTTTTTAGAGAGATTTTGCCACAAGGGCGAGCAAGCGCGCGGTATTTTTAATATCGTTTAGGTCAACCATTTCGTTTATGGTGTGCATAAATGCGCAAGGAATACAAATTGCGCCGGCAACAGTGCCGTGTCCTGCAACTTGAAGTGATGATGTATCTGTGCCACCTTTTGAAAGGAGTTCATCTTGATACTTGATATTTCCCTCTTTGGCAATTTCCCTTAACTTCAAAACGAGGTCGTAGTTACAAATAACGCTTCCGTCTTTTATCTTAATAGTTGGTCCGCCTCCGAGTTTGACATTATATGTGTCAGTGCCAGGCTTTCCGTCTAC
>JAZNJK010000238.1:0-4963 GCA_045578005.1 Eubacteriales bacterium
TTATCTGCGATAGTGAAGTTCACTTCGTGAGTGAAGTTTCGCCTACGGCGAAGTAATGGCAAACTTAACTTCACTGTGAGCCTGTGGCGAACAACTTCACTGTGTATAGCACAACTTCACTTTTGCGTCAGCAAAAACTTCACAAAGCAGGAAAAGAGAGTTAATGGCTAAAAACCATTAACTCTCTTCTGTTTTTATCGCAAGTTTCGCATTTGTTTAACAAATGCCTCGGCTATGCCCATGCCCTTATTTTATTTCTCCGATAAGGACAACACCCATTTGCGGTGCTATTTGTGTAAGAAAAGAAAGGAAGGTATTATGGATGCGAAATTTATTTTGCTTTCGCCTGTGTTTTTAGTTTATATATTTTAAATTCGAGGTTGTGAAGGTCTTCTATTCCCTTTTCGTATTGCTCGGTTGTCAGGTTTTTCTTTATTAATTTTTTAAGAAGTGCGTCACATCTTTTTTCAAGTCGTTTTATCATTTTTTCTCCTTACGCTATTACAAGAACCACATTACTTTCCGCACCGTCGATTACCTCAAAGGCTTTTGGTGGGAAAAGTTCCTCATCGTGATTTTCGTTCATTATTCTATACCAGCCGTCCTCAATGGTGAGAACATCGTATATTGCGCCTATTTCAAATTCGCTTTGTCCGTAGCCTAAATATTTTACTTTCATATTTCTCTCCTTTTTGAGTTTCGGTTTGTCGCTTTTGTGTCTTTATTTTAGCATTCTTTTGATCAGCCGTCAATGGTGTGGTGTCGCAAAAATATGACATTGTTTGATGATGGCGAAAAAGTAGAAAAATGAAATTTTGATAAATGGGTTTTATAATAAATTAATAATATAAGATGCAAAAAGCGACCGAGGTCGGTCGCTTTGGGGGTTGATTTTTTATGAATTTTGGGGTTGGTTTTATTGTGATTTTTTTGGAATTTTATTATGAATTTTGGATAAGGTCATCGAGGCGTTTAACTGCGTTATGTAGGTCTTTTAGTGCGTCTAATGTTTCTTGCTCGGTAGTTATACATTTTGAGCCTATATATCTATCGGCTTCAAGAGTTAGATGTCCTTTATAATTTGCCTCTTTAAGTGCCTTTGCCACGCTATTCCAGTCGATTTTCATTGAGAAGGGGATTTGGTGGCTATCGCCGAGTTTATCATTATCGTGGATATGTAGCGCTTGGAGTGAGTCACCAAGGGCTTTTATCATTGTTGGGGCGGTGGTATCGAGTCCTGCCATTTCAGCATGACCGATGTCAAGGCACGCTACAAGATATGGATCGTTTACTGCTTTTAGATGCTTTACAAAATCGTCGTGATGTGAGCATGCGGCAGAACAAGCGGTTGGAGCATCTTTTTTCCAGTTCCACATATTTTCGGTTGCGATTTTTACTCCGTGTTCTTTTGCGAATGGAAGAAGTTCCATATAAAATTCGGCATTTTGCTCGGCATTTTGGTTATTATCGGGGTGGATAATACAAATTTCACCACCTGCGATTGCGGTGCATTCGATTGCTCTTTTAAGGAATGTTTTCATTCCCGGAACAAGTGATGGGAATGGTGCGTGGGATTGGTTGCAGTAAATACCGTTATCCTCTCCTATTTTACGAAGAGTTTTTGCGAATTTTACATAGTCATTTCCGTTTAGGGCATGAGGTTTATCGAGAAGTGTCCATGTGTTCCAATCAATACGAGCCATTTCGAACATTGAAAAATCCCATGCGTCAAAACCTGCTTTTGCAACGAGTTCGACCGCCTTTTCTTCGCCTACTACACTTGCGCTTGACCAAATTTCAGTTGATGTTTTCATAATATTACCTCGCTTACGCTATCTTTAAATTTCTTCATTTACGCTGTTCCAGTTTATCTCGGTAATTCCGTGAGATTTTAGGAAACTGTTCGCCTTTGAAAACGGACGGCTACCGAAAAATCCGTTATATGCGGACAGGGGTGAGGGGTGTGCGCTTTCAATTATTAGGTGGTTTTTGTTTGTTATGTATTTCTTTTTGCTACGCGCGTTTGCGCCCCACAAAATAAAGACTACGGGGGTGTTTCTTTCGTTGAGTTTTTTTATGACCTCATCGGTGAAGATTGACCAACCGATGTCCTTATGGCTATTCGCCATTCCCTCTCTAACGGTGAGAGTGGCGTTTAAAAGAAGGACTCCTTGCTTTGCCCACGAAGTGAGTTCACCATGGTTTGGGATTTTCATACCGATATCAGAATTTAGTTCTTTATAAATATTTACAAGAGATGGTGGGATTTTTACACCCTTTTTGACCGAGAATGAAAGCCCATGCGCCTGACCTATTTCGTGATAGGGGTCTTGACCTAAAATGACAACCTTTGCCTCGCTATATGGGGTATATTTTAGGGCATTGAAAATATCGTGCATTGGTGGGAAAACGGTGCGTGAAAAATACTCGTTTTTCAAAAACGCACGAATGCTTTTATAATAATCCTTTTGAAACTCGTTTTCGAGAATTTTATCCCAATCGTTACCGAGATTTACCATTTTATCTCCCCTTTTGATGATTACTTATTTATATGTTAACATTTCGAGGGGAAAATGTCAATATTTTTGAGGTAATCTCTTGAATTTATCATATTTATATGATATACTTTAATTGTCAAATTTTTGTTATATATGAAAGGAATTTATTATGATTAGAGTTGTTGTATGGAATGAATACGCACACGAAAAAATTGACGAAAATGTTCGCAAGGTTTATCCAAACGGAATTCACAATGCTATTGCGGATTTTCTTGGCAAGAATGACGATATTGAGGTAACTACTGCTACACTTGATGATGAAAATTGCGGTATTACTGATGAACTTCTTGAAAATACCGATGTTATGCTTTGGTGGGGTCACATTAAGCACGGTGAAGTGCCTGATGAAATCGCTATCAAGGTTAAAGAAGCGGTGCTCCGCGGTATGGGAATGATTTTCCTTCACTCCGCTCACCACTCAAAGCCATTCAAACTCCTTATGGGAACAACTTGCAATCTCGGTTGGAGAGAGAGCAACGATAAAGAACGCCTTTGGGTAATTGACCACAACCATCCTATTATGGAAGGTATCAATGACAGATATTTTGAACTTGAAGCCGAAGAAACTTACACTGAACCATTTGGCATTCCTGACCCTGACAAACTTCTTCTTATTGGTTGGTATAATGGCGGTGAGGTATTCCGTTCAGGTTGTATTTGGCATAGGGAAAATGGTAAGGTATTCTACCTACAACCAGGTCACGAAACATTCCCTACCTTCTACAATGAAAACATTCAAAAGATTATCACAAATGCAGTTAGATGGGCTAAACCTGTATACAGAGTTAAGGCTCTTGAATGCCCTTGGGTTGCAAGAATAGAGGAAAAATAATGTTACGAATTGGTATTATCGGCGCAGGAAAAATGTGCCAAGGCGGTCACTTGCCTGCTTTTGACAAGATTGAGGAGTGCGAAATTGTTGCCATTTGCGATATTAACAAAGACAGACTCGCACAAATGAAAGAAAGATATCCAAACGCTAATCTTTATGAAGATTTCCGTTTGATGATTGATAGTGAAAAACTTGATATTGTTGACATTTGCACACCTAACAAAATTCACTCGATTGCGGCAGTTTATGCGCTTGAACACGGAATTCATGTTCTTACTGAAAAGCCTGATGCTATAAATGCGTCCGAGGCGCAAAAGATGAAGGAAGCGTCCGAGAAAAACGGCAAGGTGCTTATGGCTATAAGAAACAACCGCTACCGTCCTTCTACTAAATTTTTGCAAAAGTTTATTGCTGACGGCAAAATGGGTGAGATTTATGCGGGTAGATGCGGTTGGATAAGAAGACGCGGTATTCCCGGTTGGGGTGGTTGGTTTACTGACAAGGAGCAATCCGGTGGTGGACCACTTATCGACCTTGGTGTGCATATAATTGACCTCGCTATGTATCTTATGGGCAATCCTAAGCCTGTCACTGTCAGTGGCTCTACATACTCAAAATTTGCGCACACTTCCTACTCTAAGACTGATGTTGAAGACCTTGCTATGGGATTTATCCGTTTTGACAATGGTGCGTGCTTGCAAATTGAATTTTCTTGGGCATCTAACATTCCTTGCGATCAAATGTTTGTTGAGTTCCGTGGTGAAAAGGCGGGATCGAGAATGTCGGGAATTGATAGAAAATTCGAGATTTTCACTGAGGAGTATGGCACTAATGTAAATATCAATCCTGCGATTGATGATTACAACTGCGCACCGCATCACGAACAAAACATTCGCCACTTTATTGATGTTGTTCAAGGAAAGTGCGAACCTGACTTTGTTCCTGAACAGGGTGTTAATATGGTCAAAATCCTTGAAGCGCTTTACAAATCGGCAGAATGCGGACACGAGATTGCGCTTGATTAACGAATACAGGGTTAAGAATTTTTAAAAAATCATAAAGGATAGAGTTCAATTTTGCTCTATCCTTTTTTTATTTCAAGTTATATATTGATTTTTGAGGGGATTTGTGGTAAAATAGAACACAACAAATCATGACAGACATTAAAAGGAGGTTTTTATGGGAGTTGTAATCGGAATTGATATAGGCGGAAGCACGACTAAAATTGTTGGCTTTGACTCGAACAAGAAACTTATTGCGCCTATGTGTGTAACTGCAAATGACCCTGTGACGTCTATTTACGGTGCTTTTGGAAAATTCACCGAGGCTAATAATCTTGAACTTAATGACATTGAAAAGGTTATGATAACGGGCGTTGGCTCATCGTTTATAAGCAAGCCTATTTACAATCTTGACTGTGAAAAAGCACCCGAATTTCGTGGTATTGGTCTTGGCGGTCTTTATCTTTCGGGATTTAAAGATGCTATTATTGTAAGTATGGGAACAGGAACGGCACTTGTCCACGCGGTTGAGGGTGAAAAACCTGTTTATCTTGGTGGAACGGGAGTTGGTG
>JAZNJK010000239.1:0-5695 GCA_045578005.1 Eubacteriales bacterium
GGAATCGTCATCTACCATAGAGCCACCTCTTAAGGAGTTTGATGACAGTGTTGTTGACCTGATGAGTGGCATAAGTTCAAACCTGCTCACGCAGGACAGGGTGATTGATGAAGAATTTATCCTTTCTCAAATGAACTTTTCCCTCGACCTTTTTAAAGGCTCGGTTAAAAAGAGCGTGAACGAGAATGTTTTCATTTCTCCCTTATCGGTTCAAATCGCCCTTGCTATGAATGCAAACGGTGCAAACGGACAAACGAGGAGCGAAATGGAGAGCGTGCTTGCAAACGGTATTTCTCTTGAAGACTTAAACGAATACCTTAGCACCTACACCTCAAAACTGCCGTCAAGCGAAAACTCCAAACTTGAAATCGCAAACTCCATATGGTTTAGAGATGTGTCAGGCTTTGCTGTAAATCCCAGCTTTTTGCAAAAGAACGCAAACTATTTCCGTGCGGAAATTTACAAGGCAAAATTTGATGATAGCACGGTAAATAGCATAAACGACTGGGTTGACAAAAACACCGACTCAATGATTAAGGAAATCTTAAAGGAAATTCCGCCAGATGCTATGATGTATCTGATAAACGCGATAGTTTTTGACGCAGAGTGGCAAAATCAGTTCCTCGAGGAAGCCGTATACGACGCTGAATTTACCAACATTTTTGGAGATAAAAAGAGCGTGCAAATGATGTATCGTTACTCCGAATATATGTTCATAGAAACGGACAATGCGACAGGCTTTAAAAAGAACTATTCGGGTGGCGGTTACGGCTTTGTCGCACTGCTTCCAAACGAAGATGTATCTATAAATGACTATATTGCATCGCTTGATGAGAGCGCACTGCTTGACACCTTGAAAGGCATTCGCGCCTCGGGTGAGGGCATAATTAGAATTCCTAAATTTGAGCTTGAATACGAGCTTGAAATGAGTGAGCTTTTAAGTGAGCTTGGAATGAGTAGTGCCTTTGACGAAAACGCTGACTTTGGCGACATATCGAACGAAAGATTATGTATAAGCCGAGTTCTACACAAGACCTTTATCTCGCTTGACAACCTCGGCACAAGGGCGGGGGCTGTTACAATAGTTGAGGATAGCATAAATAGCGCACCTGTGATTTCTTGGGAAGTGACGCTCGATAGACCCTTTGTCTATATGATTGTTGATAACGCAACAAATCTTCCGATATTTATCGGCGTGGTAACGGATATATAATTTAAGCGCACAAACCGACAAATTACAAACAAAAAATCCCCTTTTGGGGATTTTTTTAATTAAAAAGTCGTTTCAAGTATGAAATAAGGTCGTCAAAATCGCCGTTTGGGTAGGCGGAAATGTCCTCGTTTTTCTTATTAATTAGGCACGGAGTGAGAAGAAACACGCTTGCCCCAAGGGTTTTTGCCACCATATCTTCGCCAACATCGTTGCCAACCATTAAGCACTCGGTGGGGTCAAGGTCAAGTTTTTCGAAAATTTCCTTATAATAATTTGGGTTAGGCTTGCAATAATGGGAGTTTGAGTAGTTTGTCACAAATGAAAAATCGCTCTTGTCAAGTCCTGCCCATTTTGTCCTTTTCTCCGTTGCTATCGGTGGGAAAACGGGGTTTGTCGCAAGGACGGTTTTTATCCCCTTTCCTTTTAGAAAATCAACCACTTCCCTCGCCCTTTTATCGTATCCGCACGAATTTTGAACGAGGTCGAACTCGTTTTCATAGAAGTTTGCAAGGATTTTTTCATCTTTTCTTGCCTTTTCACCGTAAATTTCGGAAAATGCGTCCCAAAAACGCACTTCGTTAAGCACCGAGCCGTCATTTTTCACCATCATAGCAGTGCCTTGCCATATTGCTTTTATAAGTGTGTCACTTTCGTAGCCGTAGGGGGCAAGTTTCCTTGCAAGTCCGCCAAAATATGCTTTTATGAAGGTGTCTTGGTCCATTGGAAGGAGTGTGCCATCAAGGTCGAAAAGGACCGTTTTTATCTTTTTCGTGTTATTTTCCATTTTTTCTCTCCGTTTTGTTACTATGAAAAATTTTACCACAAACGACCTGTCTTTTCAAGATTTTTAAGCGATATTTTTAAAATATGATATTTTGTGATGTTTTTAGGACAAATTATGCCTCTTTTATCGTGCGCACGGGAAAATAATTTTTAATTCGCTTGATTTTCTCCTTTATGTATAGTAAAATGATACTGTAAGACTACTCCGCAAGGGTAAAACAAGGAGAAATTATGAGATTTTACGCAAATTCACTAAACGATTTAATAACGCTTTGCTCCGATGCGCCACATTCCGCCTCGACAGTTACAAAAGACGGTGATGATTACATTGTCAAAAACGACTCTTTTCTTATAAAATGCGCTTTTAAAAGGCACTCATCGGGCATTATTTCAAGACAAGACACGGTAAGTAACATATCCGGCAAGGATTTAATTATAAACTCCGCGCGTTCAAAATTCACCTTAAATGGCGGTGAGTATGAAACATATACACAGTATAGCGAACATATTAGCGAGGGAATGGGCGAGTGGAGTGCACTAACTTCCGGTGTGTTCGGTGCGAGTGATGAGGTGCGAACAAATCAAGATGTATGCCCGTTTGTCGCTATCTATAACAATCAAAATGCACACGGAACTGCCTTTCACATTATGGCAAAAAGTGCCTTTGAGTATCGTGTTTCCCGTCACTGTGAGTTCCTTTCTCCCCGTGTGGTGACTGTTGAACTCGGTTTTAGAAGTGACGACTTCATCTATCCTATCAAGAGTGGCGAAACCCTTACCCTTCCCGAAATTTTGTTCTACGATTTTGAAAACAAGACGGATTTTGACGCATTCAAACTACATAGATACTTTAACGAAAAATTCCCAAAACCGCTACCCGTTATCTACAACTCGTGGATGAGCCATTTTGACGATATGAGTTACGACTCACTTATGCTCCAACTAAAACACGCAGTAGATATCGGTTGCGAATACTTCACCGTTGACGCAGGTTGGTTTGGCGAAACGCAAAAGTGGTGGGATGTTGTTGGAGATTGGAGTGAGCCTTCCGACTCGGGAATGTGCGGTAGGCTAAAAGATTTTGCAAACGAGGTCCATAAAAGCGGTCTTGGCTTTGGTTTGTGGTTTGAGATTGAGCGCGCGTCACTTCAATCAAACAACTTCAAAAATCATAGCGAATACTACATCGTATGCGGTGAACACGCTTATATTGACTTTTCAAATGGCGATGCGGTTGACTTCATTTACTCTATTTTGAAAGAAAACATCGACAAATACGGAATTGACTTTATAAAATTCGACCTCAATGCTCCGCTTACATTTAGTGCGGGCGGTCCTGCTTACATTAAATATTACGAGGGTTGGACCGATTTCCTTTCACGAATTAAGCGTGATTATCCGTCACTTCACCTTGAATGTTGTGCAAGTGGTGGTGGAAGAATGTCGCTTTCAAATGTGCCATACTTTGACAGTTTTTGGATGAGCGACAATCACGGAATTTACGAACAACTTGATATTTTCAAATCAACGCTTATCCGTATGCCGTCAAGCATTTTGGAACATTGGGCAACTATTCGCTCACTCGAAAACTTTACTCCTACATACCCTGTCGGTGACAAGACGGAAAAAATCCTCCTTAGTGCCGATTGCAGTTGGATAAGAGTTGAAGAGGCGAATATGGATTACATCAAAAACGCAATGGTTGGCGGTCCTTTGGGGGTTAGTTGCGACCTTACGCAAGTTTCAAAAAAGACTCTTTGCGACCTTGGTGAGTTTATTTCCGAATACAAGGCGGACAGGGATTTTTGGAAAAAGAGCGAATGCCGTATCCTTTGCGACACAAAAGCGCTTACCATTTTACAGTTCAACGACAAAGAGTTTAACGATGTGCGTATTTTTGCATATACTGACAGGTATCATCAAGAAAAGACAACTATCTATCCCGTGCTTGACAAAAATGCGACTTACTCGGTAACGAAAACCGAAAAAGACGGTATTATGACACTTGAAAGCACTGTCCTTTCATCAAGCGAAATTGCCCTTGAAGGCATTGACCTTTGCACATGGGGACTTAGATGCTCATATAAAATGAACCTCAAAAAGCAACTTTAAGGAGATAAAAATGATAACTATTGACAAAGAAAAAGGACTTTACACTCTAACTACAAAAGGCTCAACATATCAAATGAAGGTAAACCCTTACGGCGTTTTACTTCACACCTACTACGGTAAAAGAGTTGACGGCGAGGATATGTCGTATACAATTTACGATGATATGCAACCCGACTACAAACCATATAACGACAAGGTTTTGGGTGATGACCTTTACGCAAGGGTTGACCACCTTCCGCTTGAAATTTCTTGTTACGGTTGCGGTGACTACCGTGAAAGTGCACTTTCGATAAGAAACACCGACGGCACACTCGGTCTTCAACCTGTATTTTATAGCGCAAGAGTTGAAAAGGGCAAGTATTCTATCCCCTCACTCCCCGCTTTTTACGGTGAGAATGGTGAAACACTTGTAATCACACTCAAAGACAGAGTTTATGACATTTTCGTTCACCTTTACTACGGTGTTTTCGAGGAATACGACCTCATTTGTCGCTCACTTAAAATTGAAAACAAGACAAGTGGAAAAATCACACTTGAAAAAGCGCTTTCAATGGTGCTTGACTTCGCATATGGCGAATACGACCTCGTTTCATTCAGAGGTAAATGGGCGCAGGAGAGAATGTTCCAACGCACACCTATTATGTTTGGAAAAAATCAAGTGTTCTCAACTCGTGGTGCGTCAGGACACATTATGAACCCTTTCTGCATCGTTTGTGATAAGAATGCAACCGAAACAACGGGCGATGTTTACGGTGCGTCATTCGTTTATAGCGGAAACTTTCTTGCATCGGCAAGTAAGGGATTTACCGACGCTACTCGCTTTGTAATGGGAATTAACCCCGAAAACTTCAATTTCACACTTGATAGCGGTGAGGAATTTTATGCGCCCGAGGTTGCGCTATGTTACAGTGCTAACGGTTTTGGCGATATGTCAAGAAACTTCCACAAGGCAGTTCGAAACAACCTTTGCCGTGGAAAATACAAGAATGCGCGTCGTCCTATCCTTATCAACAACTGGGAAGGCACATATTTCGACTTTACCGCCGACAAACTCGTTTCTATGGCGAAAGATGCAAAGGAACTTGGTGTTGAGTTGTTCGTTATGGACGACGGTTGGTTTGGCAAGCGTGACAACGATTGGAGCGGACTTGGTGACTGGTATCCAAACGAGAAAAAACTCGGTTGTTCGCTCGGTGAACTTGCGAAAAGAATTAATGATGTGGGACTTAAATTCGGTATTTGGTTTGAGCCTGAATGTGTAAGCGAGGACAGTGACCTTTTACGCGCTCACCCCGATTATGCGTTTAGAATGCCTAATCGTAAACCGACACTTGGCAGACACCAACTTATCCTTGACTACTCTCGCAAAGAAGTGCGTGATAACATTTACAATCAAATTAAAGCGGTGCTTGATGGTGCGAACATTTCATATGTAAAATGGGACTACAACCGCAACATTACCGACCTATTCTCCGTTTCACTTCCCGCAGATAAGCAAGGCGAGGTGCTACATAGATATATGCTCGGTCTTTATGAACTTCTTGAAAAACTTACAAGCGAATATCCCGATGTAAGTCGGAGGCCAAG
>JAZNJK010000240.1:0-3482 GCA_045578005.1 Eubacteriales bacterium
GTGTATAAACAACTCCTACTAAACAATGTCGGATTTTGCCTCCCGAGGCTCTCGGGGTCACCGCTTGTGCAACACGCACAAAAACATCAGAGAGGTTTTGGTTATTTTGCGAATTGACGCGCGCATATGAAATATGATATAATTATATTATCTAAATTTATATGCTCACGGGGGCACACCCGTAAGGAGAAAAAATGAAGAGAAAGATTTTGACAATACTTGTCTTTGTTTTTGTGATGTGTGCGTTTTTTGCCCTCTCGGTTAATGCCGAGTGTGTAGAACACGATTACAAGAACGAAATCAAACTCGGAGAATACGGTTTTCTCGGTGATATCGAGGTTATATCGAAATGCTCCGTTTGTTTTGATGAGGCAAACGAAAAAACAATCCCTGCAATTTTCATTACACGCGGTTACTCATATACCGACGGTGGAATTGCACAGGGATACGGAATTGACCGTGATGCACTCGCAGAGTTTGAGGCGGTGACGGGCGAAAAACTAAACTTTGGTGGAGTGCTTGCTGTCCGTAGTGTGATAGGCGACACAAATCCGCTTGACAACGAGGGAAATCCGACACATTCAAGTGTGCAAACGGTTGACCTAACTGACACGGAATATAGCATTATCAACCTTATGGTAAGCGGTATTCCCGAATCAATGCGTGGAAGCGAGGGAATTTTGTGTGCGCTTTACATCAATGTAGGCGGACAAACAACATACCTTGACAACCATAGCGAAAGAGTTACTTGCACTGACAAGACTTTTGATGAAGTTGTGGCAAAACCCGAATTTGACTACATCGGTGTTTCAAACTGCGTTATTATTGATGGTAAGAAATACCACCAATTAACAAAAGAGGAATTTAACCTCGAAGATTGCGCATATTGGAATAGCGGAGCACTCCAAGCATCCGATGGAACAACAGGGCCGAAGTTTTGGACAAACTCGGTAGCATTTAAAAAGAGTGACCTTCCAAACGGCACAATTATCGAGGTTGATGCCGATAATAACTGGCAATACCGTCCTAACAAAATGCCGGGAACTCGTCCTGACAACACAAACGAAAAAAGAGTAGTAATTGATGACGCTTGGTGGGGAAATTACACAAGCGTAGGATTTAATATCGGCAAGAACAACGGAACGCTTCTTAATAAGGTTGATACTATGCCGATAATTTCTTCTTGCTCTGCTGAAGAGATTATGAATGCTTTTAAAATCTTCGTTCCTGTCGATGCAAGAAAAGAAGCAAATATTCCTTTGCCACCAGAACCACCGAAACCACCGGAAGACTACTCTTCACAAAAACAGGATTGGGACGATGACGGTGTTCTTAAAATCCTTGCGATTGGAAACAGTTTCTCCGACGACACAACACAGCACCTCTATCAAGTAGCGCAAAGTGCGGGAATTGAAAAGGTAGTTATCGGTAGACTTTACATTGGCGGATGCACACTTGAAACACACCTAACAAACGCAAGTTCAAACTTGGTGGCATATTCCTACTCTGTAAACGATAGTGGCTCATGGGTAAGCAAAGGCTCGAAGTCCATTGAATATGCAGTTAAGAGCGATGATTGGGACTTTATCACAATGCAACAGGCAAGCGGTTCGAGTGGTGTTTCAAGCACTTACTCCTCACTTGCTCCGCTCATCACTATTGTAGAACCACTTAACCCAAGCGCAAGAATTGTATGGCATATGACTTGGGCATATCAGCAAAACTCCTCGCATAGTGAGTTTACAAATTATGATAAGAACCAAATGACAATGTTCAATGCGATTATAAATGCGGTTAAGGAAAATGTTCTTACCGAGGATAGAATTGAAATTGTAATTCCTGCGGGAACTGCAATTCAAAACGCAAGAACATCTTATGTTGGCGACACACTCACACGCGACGGTTATCATTTGAGTAATGACCTTGGAAGATATATCGGCGCACTTATGTTTGTAAAATCGCTTACAGGTGTGTCAATTGACGGTGTTAAGTTCGCACCTGACGGAGTTGATGCAAACGAGATGGCTATGGCTATTGAGTCCGTTAATAACGCGTCCAACAAGCCGTTTGAGGTGACAAATTCCATATATACCGAAAAGCCATCGGGCGGTAACGAGGGTGGTAACGAGGGCGGAGAAGAACCCGAAGTTCCACAAGAACCCGAAACACCGCAAAGTCCGTTTAGCCCTATCCCTGAGGGATATGTTGCGTATGATGCTACCGATATGGGACTTATGCTCAATAGTTTCTATAATACCACGGGCACAAGCACAATGAACGGCACTGATGCTTTTTCAAAGGGCTTTATCGCTACTAAAAAGTTCACAAAAGAGCAACTTCCCGTTGGCTCAATAATCCAAGTAGCAAATGGTTGGCAATATCGTCCCGAGGGTTGGGATTATGACAAGGCACTCGGCAGACCGAACAATGTGACAACATCTGATGTTACGGTTACTGAAAATTGGTGGGCAAGTTACAGCACTCGTGCGTTCAACATTTCAAAGACAACACACTATAGCGGACATAACGACGTAAACACCTACTCTACTGACGAAATTGCGACACTTGTATTTAGAATTCTCGTTCCCGAGGAAACAATCGTGGACGAGGGCGAGGACGAAAAGGTCGTTTATGTTGACTCCTCGCTTTGCGACAGTGAAGTTGTAATAATTGACGGTAAAGAGTATAGAGCGCTTAGTGTTGAGGGTATCGGTCTTGTTCACCGTGCGTATTACTATTCAGTTGAAACCGGTCCTGAACTTTACGAAGGCGGAGCGGAAAGCACAAGAAAGCAATATTATGCAACTAAAATTTTCACAAAGGAAAACCTTCCAAACGGCTCATTGATTTGGGTAAATAGCGGTTGGACATACCGTCCCGAAGGTTGGGTTGATGGCGGATTGAACTCAAACAGTTCAAGACCTGGTGAAATAGCGGGTGCAAAAACTACCGTGGTAGATGACGCATGGTGGATGGCATTTACCGAGAGGGGCTTTAATATCAAAAACAACGGTGCTGATATAACAAATAAGGACCTTGAATATGCTCACGCAAACTTCAAGATTTACATTCCTGTTGAAAATATTATAGAGGGGGTAGCACAATGAGATACGAAAAACCAAGTATAGAAATTACCGAGTTTGAAACGCAAGATGTTGTTACCGCGTCCCTTACAAGCAACGGTCAAGGCTCAATAACGAGCGGAGATAGAACAATCGAGGGCGAAGAGGGAACATTCTCGGCACTCTTTGGCGATTTGCTCGTTCTTTAAGACTCGACACAAAAACAACAAAAAACCGACACTCTGTGTCGGTTTTTTATTTATGCTTGTCGCGTGAATTGTGCTTCGCAAATGCGGAATTCGGAATTCGGAGTGTGTTTGTGTAGTTGGAATTTAAAGCAATCGCTCCTAACTTGTGGAAAATTGCTTCGTAGTGGACGGAAGAAATTCGGACTGCACGAAGTCGGAGTTTGCCTCCCAA
>JAZNJK010000241.1:0-3596 GCA_045578005.1 Eubacteriales bacterium
ATGTTCACACCTTCTATGGCGGACTTCATACCCTTTGCCTCTACCTCATTAAAACATACATATCCAAGCCAATTATCTTTATGACACCACTTCACCGTCTTAATGAAGTGCTTGACCATAATAATAGAGTTGCCGAAGGTAATACAAACGCGCGTCCATTAATTGACTTCGTTAAAGCGATAAGAGAAGTGTGCGAATTCTACTCAATCCCCGTTCTTGACCTCTATAAAGAAAGTGGAATGTTCGGACAGGTTTGGGCATGGTGCGAAGGACATATGCCCGACGGACTCCACCCCAACGACGCAGGACACCAAATAATCGCTCATAAACTTCAAAAATTCTTGGAGAACCTCTAAATGAAACTTGATGGAATAAAAGCCAATTTTCTCGGCGATAGCATTACTGAGGGTTGTGGCACAAGCGGACAGGATTTTGTCTATCATGGCATTTTGAAAAAAAGTGCCAATCTTGCCGTCGTGCGTAACTATGGAAAAGGTGGCACAAGAATAGCGCGTCAAAGCGAAATCAAAGACCCCGACGGTCGTGATTACGATTTTCTTCGCCGTGCCGAAGAAATGGATGAAGATGCCGACCTTGTCGTAGTATTCGGTGGCACAAATGACTATGGAAACGGTCAAGCACCACTCGGCAAAATCACTGATGATACAATTTTCACTTTTTATGGCGCAGTGCATAATCTTTGTCGTTTGCTTATGAAAAAATATCCAAAAGCAAAACTCGTGTTTGTAGCACCCCTTCACCGTTGGAATGAGTGCGGAGAAGAGGGAACTTGGAAACCCGAAGGCGTTAAACAACACCACCTTTGTGACTATGTTACAGCAGTAAAAGAGGTGTGCGGAGTCTATAATATCCCCGTTCTCGACCTCTTTAATAGCGACATTATGCCAATAAAAGATAACGATTTTAGAAGAGAGTGTGCCCCCGACGGAGTCCACCCTAACGATGAAGGACATAAAATCCTCGCAAGAGAACTTCAAACCCTTCTCGAAATAATCTAATCAAATAACAAAAAAAGTCAAGCATCGCTTGACTTTTTTTGCGCAAAATGCGCTTAAAACTACTTAAATCAACCGCTTGTGGTTGTATGAAATTGACACGGAGTGTCGTATGGAATCATCTCGACTAAAAATTATGCAACACTCTCGTGTTAATGCCGTCCGAGGCGTTGCCTTGGTTTTATGCCATCTCTCCCTTGGTTGAGATAGATATTTTTGTGCAAATTGCACAAAAATCGGGGGGGGGGATTTGTTTATTGTGCATATTGACAAATAAAGGCACTGTATGGTATAATTATATTACAGTAATAATTTTAATAATGGGTGTCGAGCCTCTCGACCCCGCAAGGAGAAAAATATGAAGAAAAAATTATTTGTAACACTCGTGTTCGCATTTGTTATGATTCTTGCTCTTGCAATTTCCACATCTGCTGCCGAGGCGTTTACACACGCAGGAAAGGTAGATATTAACGCTACCGTTACCCTAAGCGGAGAACTCGGAACTGTTCGCATCTTTGATGATGAAGGAAACGCACTCACTTGGTATTTGGATGCAAACAACGAACTCAAATCCATTCGCACCGACGACCAACAACTCTGGTGGTATACGGAAAGTTGGGACGAGGTAACAAATGTTGGAATTACCTTTACGGATGGCACAACTGTTGAAAAAACCAAATTCGTTGTGGTTAACATGATGGATGATGATGTTGTTAAAAATAAAGGTGCCTCAGCCCACTTTGGCAAGCCTGTTACAAACTTCAAGCATGTATTCAGCGGTTGCACAAATCTTGAATATCTATATTTAAGACTTGATACAACAGGATTTTTCCAAACCGCATTTCAAAATTCAGCAAAACTTAAATATATAAACGTTGAAGATTTGACTATGCTCACCAATTCGAGAGGCGGTCAACAGTTTAGCGGTTGCACTTCCTTGTTTGAGGGACAAATTCTTGACCTATCTAAAACAAAGCTTGTTGAAATCAATGGTGGCGGAGTGTTTAATAAGGTTCCAATCAAAGGACTTATTTTGCCAACAACATTCAACGCTGCAGGTTTTGGAGAATGGTCATTCCAAGAAAACCCAACCACATCGTTTGTATACCCCGATGTTCTTACCTCAGTTTATAACTATTCTTTTAAAAACTGTAAAAATCTTCAAACGGTTTACCTAAACGGCTCTATCGCATCGGTAGGCAAGGACGCATTCCTTAACTGTAGCAAGCTTGAAAAGATTTTCTTTGTAGGAACAAAGACTCAACTTGAGACTATGCTTGCTAACACCGATGCAACAGGAAACAACTATTTCCTTGCTCTTACAGGAGAAAATAACGCAAATATTATTTCCTATGCTGATTATCAAAAACTTCAGGATAAGAGTGGCAAGTATATGGTTTACGATTATAGCTACTGTGAGGCGTTCAAGGAAGGCGCTCACACAAAGCCCGAAACTATCAACTCTTGCACAAACGGTGGAAATTGCACAGTTTGTTCCATGCTTCTTCCGGGTATTGCAACCGAACATATATTCGTTCAAACAATAACCTATGCAGACGGATTTGCAAAGGCAGGCGTAAAGAAATTCACTTGCACAAACTGGGATAAATGCACAGCAGAAAACCAAGAAATAGCACTTCTTCCAATTTTCAATGCTCTTGAAGAAAACGGATACTCCACAAACGGAAACGGAATTGCATTCGGTGGTTACACAATAAATCTTGATGCCCTTTCAGAATACAACAATTTCTTTGAAAACGACCTTTCATTTGGAATTATAGTTGCTAATCCAAAGTATCTTGGAGATACCTTTATGAAGGACGGAGAGGTTAATGCAACAAGCGGTTTCTTAAAGGTTGATATGACAAGCGATCAATATACAAACATCAAACTAATGCTTGACGGTTTTACAGGCAATGCGGCAAATCTGTCCCTCGTAATCACACTTTACGCATATACCGATGTAAACGATGTTGAATTTATTCAAAGCGAGGATACCCTCAGCGCAAGCGCAAAGGTAACAAAGACCGATGCAACACTCTATACAGTAACCCTTGACTCCGTAAAGGCACAGGCAGGAACAGCTATTCCGGAGCTTCCCGAATATGTAGTTCCTTCTAAGGAGCAGGAATAACAAAAATATAAAAAGGTTGTCGAAAGACAACCTTTTTTATATAATATTATTTTTCAAAATACGACATTGCCGCACCGATAACAGTAGAGAACTGCGCATTTTCGGGAATAACCATATTTACATCAAAATGCTTGTTAAACATCTCGATAACATCCTTTGCCTGTGACATTTGAGTTAAATTACCCGTCAGCACAATATCTTTGATTCCATATTGGCGCGATGCAAAAACCGCCATCATTCCAACAGTTTCAAATACCATATTCACAAGGCCAAGCGCAATATCATTCTTCGACGCAATATCACTAACACGACCAAAGTTAGATGCGGTAAGTTCCCCCGCAAGTCCTGCATTTTTCTTTGAAAGACATGCAAAATATCTTGACTGGATGGGAAAAATCTTCTATAATATTACGGACTACGCGGACTATAAGTCCTATAAACAATGC
>JAZNJK010000242.1:0-17771 GCA_045578005.1 Eubacteriales bacterium
GCCAAGCGGTCTTAGGAAGACAAATTATTGTGCCAACTCCTTGGCTCACAGAACGACATGGCTACGATCCGACTTACGAAAAAGGGGTTGATTACGACTACAAAAAGTCGTGCAAGGAATTTTTCGCAAGGCTTGTTCAAGTTTACGGAAGCGAAATTCCTATTGCGGTAATCAGTCCCTTACATAGAATTGACAATATTGACAAAAAGCGTTTTGCTTGGTGCATTGAACTAATCAAGAGTGAGTGCGCAAAATATGAAAATATTGCTCTAATTGACGGTTTTAGCCTTATGCCCTCAGTTAAAGAATGTTTTCTTGACTATGTTCATCCAAACGCATTTGGCTCGGAACTTATTGCAAAAAATCTTGCAAGGACATTTAAGAAAATTGGTTTTTGATTTTGAAAAAGAAACGGATTTTACCGTTTCTTTTTTCTTTTCTTTTATAAAATGAAGATTTTGTGCATTTTCAACAAAAATATTGGCACTTCTCACAAAAAACAGCGGATATTCTTGGGCATTGTGCCACATTGACAAATGCTATATAATATGATAAAATATTATTACAAACTATATGCCCGTGGGGGCTTAACCACAAGGAGATTTTCTTATGAAAAAGACACTTAAAATTTGCACGCTTTTGCTTGCGATTGTGCTTGTCGTTTCTCTTCTTGCCGTTTTTGCATTTGCAAACGGTGATGATAGCGAAAACGGTGAGGTCAATGTAGCACTTGGTGCAACAGTAATCGGTGACAGAGGTCCAAACACAACGCTTGGCGATGTTTTTTGGAGCGTTTTTGACCACTATGACAACGCTGTTGACGGCGATCCTGACACAGTAGTTCCTCTTGACACGACGCACTGGGCGGCTTACGGTCTTTGGATTACGCTTGAAGAGGCACACTTCCTCACAAGTCTTGAAATCCAAACCTACGGTATTGGCAGAGCCGAGACAAGCAAGGGCTCAGTTGACCAGTTTATCAACAGGCGCGGAACGCACCCGATTAAGGTAACGCTTTACAATGTTTACGGACAAGAAATTTTTGTAAAAGATGATACTGCGAGTTCAGATGCTAACACAGTAATCGATCTTTCCGATGTTACTGAAAGAGTTGCAAAGATTTACATTTATATTGACCAAGAAAGCATTCAAACCGTTGCCCAAGGTATTTGGGAAGTTTACGCTTGGTCTACTGATGTTCACGAATGGGAAGATGTTGAAGTTGTTGAAGACCCATCTTGCACTGTTGACGGAATTAAGGCCGTAAAATGCGCTGACTGTGGCGAAGAGGCTGAAATGATTATTCCAGCAACAGGACACCGTGACACCTGTCTTGGCGAGTGCGCTAATGGTTGCGGAACTGTAATTGAAGTTAAGCACCAATCCGTTGCAGGTTGCTCACCTACTTGTGTTAAGTGCGGTGAGGACGAGGTT
Source organism: Eubacteriales bacterium (assembly GCA_045578005.1). Taxonomy (GTDB): domain Bacteria; phylum Bacillota; class Clostridia; order Oscillospirales; family CAG-272; genus RGIG2000. Next base: position 1,435 of record JAZNJK010000242.1, read on the forward strand.
GCAACATCTGGTAACCATGTTCAAAACACATCAGACCCATGTAACTCATCTTGTATTCAATGCGGTGCGCAAGATGTTTTCGTAGCACCTCATGTTCACGATGTTTCTCAACCTTGTAACAATGACTGCGTAAAGTGCGGTGCAACTGATGTATTCCCTGACGCTTATGATCTTGGCGCGAGAATTGACAAAACAAATAAGGTTCTTCCTTACACATATGCACCTCATGTAGCAAATCCTAACGATCCATGCGATACAACATGCTTTTCATGTAAAAAGCCCGAGGCTGTTCGTGCTGTGCACCAAACACCTGCAAATCCTTGCACTGACACAGTATGTCCTAACCCCGACTGCTATACCAACGCAGACGGATATTCAGGACCAAAGCCTTATGCGCACTATTCTCAATACTTTGATCCTAACAACCTAAACAATTATCTTGTTGTTGCACCTCATGTCCGTCCACCGGAAACCTCTGCTACATCCTGTAAGGTTACCTGCGCTAACGGATGCGTTCGTGCTATTGCTTATGCGCATGTATTCGACAACTGCGGAGACGGAATATGCAACATTTGTAACAGCAGCATAGATATTAACGAGCGTGCACACAGATTTACTGCTGAATCACCTATCGTTTGTGTTGATTGCGGAACTGCAATGAAGGGCTACGCTAAGGTTTGCACTGAGCATGTATATGACAACGAGTGCGATGCAAAATGTAATGTTGCAGGTTGCGGATACCAAAGATACAACCAAAGAACAGGCGCTATGGACTACTGGCACATTTACGACAATCCATGCGATACAACATGTAACGACTGCGAAGCTACAAGAGAGATAGTTCATACATATCCCGACCATGCTTGCGCTGAACTTTGCGTTTGGTGTGGTGAAAAGAGGGCTACCGGAACTGCTCACACTTACAGTGACAAGATGGAAAACGGTCAACCTATTGAGGGTTCAAATGCTTGTGATGACACTTGTGATGTTTGCGGTGAAAAGCGCGAAGTTACTCACATTTATCCGTTCGTTTGCGCTCCTACTTGCAGAGTATGTCATTCGGCAAATCCGAATAGCGATGCGCTACACACTTGGGACAATGTTTGCGATACTGACTGTAACAACGACGGTTGCTTTATAACAAGAGTGGCATCTCACGAATACGACCACGACTGTGATACAATTTGTAACAACTGTGGAACTGCAAGAACAACTACTCACAGATATTCAAGTGTTTGCGACGGTGTTTGCGATGTTGAGGGTTGCGGATATGCAAATCCTGATGTAAAGGCACACGCATATACAAATGCTTGTGATGAGTCTTGTAACAATACAGGTTGCTCATTTGTCCGCACGGTTGAAACTGATGCTACATACGACCCTGACCACGCATATGACGATGGTTGCGATACACTTTGTAACATTTGTTCAAAAGAGCGTCAAGTTGCCGGCCATGTATATGACAATGACTGTGATGATACATGTAACACATGTAACAAGCGTCTTAGAACTACATCTCACAAATTTAGCGCTTGGGTAGAATCAAAAGAGCCTACTGCCAAAGAAGAGGGCGAGGAAGTAAGAGCCTGCACTGTTTGTGGTGTTACTGAAAAACAAGTTATCCCTGCGAAGGGTGGACTTTCAACCGGTGGAATTGTTGCTATTGTAGCAAGTGCGGTTGCCGTGCTTGGTGGCGGTGGCTTCTCCGTTTGGTGGTTTGTTCTACGCAAAAAATTCATTGCATAATTTTTTGCGAATGCGGAGTTCGGAATGCGGAATGCGGAATTCTAAATAAAAACAAAAGCAAGAATGAATTTTCATTCTTGCTTTTTGATTACAAACTGTTTTAAAAACGAAAAGAGCCTACAAATAAATGTAGGCTCTTTTAATATTTAGTTTATTTGAGTTACTCGACAGTTAACTCTTCACCTTTAAGAATAAGGGTATTAACATCGGTTATTTTTGCAACAGTATAGAGTGTTACTGCTTTAATTTGAGTTGCGTTTTCACCACTACCGATTGTTTTTGTGATATAGTTTTCAGATGTTGCTTGAACGATACTTGTTTCTTCACCGCACTTAACGGAAATGAAACTTGTGATTACAAGAGTTTTTGCTATATCAACATTAAAACCGTCTATTGAGATATTGATTACTGAAAATCCTGTATCTTCAATTTCAACTTGCAAGCCATTTGCGGTGATTTTACCGTTTTCATCGAACAATGTATCTGTAAATGAGTTAGCATTTGCGATTACAAGGCTCATTTCAACATTTTCGCCTATGAATGTAGAATAATCATTTATTGCTTTTTGATTGAGTTGGAAACCAGCCATTATTCCGCCCGTGCCATCATTTCTTGTTGAATATCCGCTTGCAACTACCAAAGCGGGGATTTCACTTTCTGAACCTCTGGAAGGACAACCGTTTGAAGTGCAAGGATAATATTTCACACCAACTGAATCGTAACCATTTGGATATGCGAGGACGAAATCGGTTGATACGGTATGTCCGTCCAAATAGCAAGGATTTTCGTATTTCAAAACACCTGTGCTTTGTGTAAGTGCGCCTTCAAATCCGCTTTTTGCACTTTCGTAAGTAGTTGCATCGCCGATAAATACAACATCATATTTTCTTTTGAGTTCCCACTGAATAGTTCCGTTTATGACTACACCGTCTTCAACAACTATTCTTTCAAGTTGTCCAACACCGCTTTCGTTATATTGGTGAGAGATAGAGTCTTGACCATATAGGCTATATGTTCCTGCGCCGAACACGATTTCCTTTATAATTCCACGGGATATTGCATATTGACCGAAGTTAAGTGTTTTCGTCCTTGGCTCAAAAATAATCCTTTCAATATTTGGAAGCACTGTATGGTTACCCGATCCACCAAAGGAATTTATTTCGGTTAGTTCAGATGAGAAAATAGCGGTCTTTGGAATTGCCTCTCTGCCATTATAGGTAACTGTTGAGAGTTTATCACATCCACCAAAATTACCTTTCTTTGAAATACAAAACAAATGACGAGGGAACGAAATTGCTTCAAGTGACATACGGACGCTTTGCTCTCCCACAAGAGAAAGGCTTCCTTCCCCTACTGTTACTGATGTAATAGTGGAAATAGGAATAGCATGATCGCCTATCGTGTAGCCAACAGTTCCACTTGCGCCTGACGCTTCAACATATCCATCAGGGGTAAGAATAACCTGTGTTAGGTCGAAATCGCTTGGTAGGTAAATTCCATCAAGAACATATGCGTCTCTAAAATAAGAACCCTTGTAATAGAAGGTTGCTGTCTTGGTTGTGCCATCGGTCGAAAGGTATGATGCGTCAAATGCAAAATATCCGCTATCATTAACCTCATTGGCATAAAATTCGCCATCGTCCGTAATGTATTCATCGGACACTACCATTTTTGCACTTGCGGTGATTGCAAAAACGGAAATTAGTGCAATCATTAAGACAAAAATAAATAATGTTTTCTTCATTTTATTCTCCTAAATATAAATTATATAATTAGTTTAACATACCGGAAAAAGATGTCAATATTTTCACAAAATTTCATCAAGTGATGTTATGTATTTGATGCCGAGATTGTCAAAAATTCTTGCGTAGGCATCAAGGTGCATATCGAGAGTGAAAGTGGAGTGTGTATCGGAGTTTAGAACAAAGGGTTTACCATTTGTCATAAGTTCCATCATAATATACTCGCTTGGATATGGTTTTGTGCGATAGCCACGGGTGATTGCGCCAACATTCACCTCGAAATATGCGCCTGAGTCTTTAAGTGCTTTGATAGCCTTATTAACGGCATTCAAATATCTTGGGTGATTCTCATCGATAAGGGGCATTTTTTCGTTGAATTTAGTTACCAAATCGAAGTGAGCGACAATATCGCATTTAGTTTTATTAACTACATCACAAAGAAGGTCATAATAATCTTCACAGTAGGCATAAACATCGCCACCGTAATATTTATCAATGTTTTCTTTCATTTCATCGGCACTCAAATCAAGTGCGAGATAATTTCCGTCCTTTAATATGTAGTGGACTGCACCGATGATGTAGTCGGGTGCCCAATCGGGCTCGGGTGAGAAATAATCTTGCTCTATTCCGATGTAGATTTTGATTTTATCGCCATACTTTTCACGCAAGTCCTCAATTGTTTCGACATACTCCTTAACCCTTTCCTTTCTTATAGCCCAATCGCTCTTAAAATCGAAGGGGGAGTGAACGCTAAATCCGATTTCGGGACACTTACGGCGGATTGCTTCAAGGAGCATTTCCTCTGCGGTGTTTTTGCCGTCACAAAAGGTTGTATGAAGGTGGTATGTTGATATTTTTTTCGTCATACCATTTTCTCCTGCTTTACTTTATGGTCGATTATGTGTCTTGATGCGAGTTCTCTATGAACATCTTCAACACTAATGCCCATTTGAACCATAAGCACCATTACATGATAAGCAAGATCGGCAATTTCGTATATTGTTTCTTTTTTATCGTCAGCCTTACCTGCGATGATTACCTCGGTGCATTCCTCACCGACTTTTTTGAGAATTTTATCAATTCCCTTATCAAAGAGGTAGGTTGTGTATGAACCCTCGGGACGCTCATTCATTCTTCCAACGAGAAGGTTGTAGAGTCCTTCAAGGGTGAATTCGTGAAGTTCGGGGCTTTGATATACGGGTTTTGTAAAGCACGAATTTGTTCCTGTATGGCAAGCGGGTCCGTCCTTTTCAACTACTACAACGAGTGCGTCATTATCGCAATCAGCGGTGATTGACACGATGTGTTGATAGTTGCCACTTGTTTCACCTTTTAGCCAAAGTTCCTGTCTTGAACGGCTATAAAAACAGGTGAGTCCCTTTTCCATTGAAACTTTAAGGCTTTCTTTATTCATATATGCGACAGTCAAAACTTCCTTTGTAATACTGTCAACAACGACTGCGGGGATAAGTCCCTTTTCGTCAAATTTTAGTTCTTCTATATTTATCATTTTATAACCTCACTATTATTCCGTTATTTGCAAGTTCTTTTTTGAGGTCGCTAATTTGCACCTCTCCAAAATGGAAGATTGATGCGGCAAGTCCTGCGTCAATATCGGGGATTTCTTTAAATAGTTTTGTGAAATCATCGATACATCCCGCACCGCCCGATGCGATTACGGGAACATTGACAGCCTCACGAACTGCCTTTAACATTTCGATATCGAATCCTTTTTTGACTCCGTCGGTATCAATGGAATTTACAACAACCTCACCTGCGCCATTTGATACGCATTTTTTAATCCACGAAATTGCTTCCATTCCTGTATTTTCCCGTCCGCCTTTGGCAAAGACACGGAAAACTCCGTCTACTCTTTTAATATCAGCCGAGATAACGACGCATTGGTTTCCGTATTTTTGGGCGGCAGAGGAAATTAAATCGGGGTTTTTGATAGCGCCCGAATTTACGCTAACCTTATCCGCACCGCATTTTAGAACACGGTCAAAGTCGTCAAGGGTGTTTATTCCACCGCCAACTGTTAGCGGAATGAATATTGTCTTTGCAACTTCGGTTAGAATATCGGTAAAAAGCGCACGGCCTTCGGCACTTGCGGTTATATCGTAAAACACGAGTTCATCAGCGCCACATTCCGAGTAGAATTTTGCAAGTTTAACAGGTGATGATACATCGGCAAGTCCGAGGAAGTTCACTCCCTTTACAACGCGCCCGTCTTTAACATCAAGGCACGGGATAATTCTCTTTGTTATCATTTTGCCACCTCTATTGCTTTTTCAAGGTCGATAGCGCCCGTGTAATATGCTTTTCCTATGATTGCGCCGTAGAGTTCCATTTTTCTAAGTTCCTCTACATCGAAAATTGTAGACACTCCCCCCGACGCAACTATGTCAACGGAGTATTTTTGACTAAGGTCGCGATACATTTCGAGATTCGTGCCTTTCATTGCTCCGTCCTTTGAAATATCGGTGCAAATTATGGTTTTAACACCGAGTGATTGCATTTTTTCGAAAAATTTATCAAGGGTAACCTCGGACTTTTGAGTCCAACCTTTGATTGCGATATAGCCGTCCTTTACATCAGCACCAACCGCTACTTTTTCGCCATACTTCAAAATGGCTTGTTTTAAAAATTCTTCATCATTGATGGCTGATGTGCCGAGGATTGCACGGCTAACACCCGCCTCAAAGTATCTATCAAGCACATCCATATCACGAATTCCGCCACCGATTTCAACAAAAAGTTTTGTTTCTCTTGCTACTTGTGTGACGATTTCGAGGTTTGGTGTTGTGCCGTCCTTTGCGCCTTCAAGGTCTACCATATGAATAAATTTTGCGCCTTTTTTCTCGAAATCTTGCGCAATTTCGATGGGATTTTCACTATACACGGTCATTTGCGCATAGTCACCTTTGAAAAGACGGACTGCCTTTTTATCATAGAGGTCTATTGCCGGAAAAATATTCATTATTCGTCCCCCCATTCATCAAAGGCTTTAAGAATTTTAAGACCAATATCTCCACTCTTTTCGGGGTGGAATTGGCATCCTGTTACATTACCGAGAGCAACCGAGGCGGTTAGGTCCTTACCGTATTCGGTCGTGGACAAAAGCGAGTCCTCGCATCCTGTTGCATAGTAGGAATGAACAAAATAAACATAATCATTTTCGTTTATATACTTGAAAATCGGGTGAGTGGCTTTTATATTTAACGCATTCCACCCGATATGGGGGATTTTAAGGTCGCTTGGGATAACGCCTTGCATTGGCACAACACTTCCTTTAAGAAGTCCGAGTCCCTCATGCTCTCCGTATTCATAACTTTTTTCAAAAAGCAACTGCATACCAAGGCAAATTCCCATAATTCGTTTGCCTTTTTTTGCCTCCTCAATTAAGAGTTTATCAAGTCCTTTTTCTCTTAACTTTTTTATAGCATCGGCAAATGCGCCAACGCCGGGAAGGATGATTTTATCGGCTTTTTTGATTTCATCCGGATTGTTGGTAACGATACTCTTTGCGCCTATCATGTTAAGCGATGACACAAGAGAAAACAAGTTACCTACACCGTAATCTATCACGGCTATCATTTTATTAGATTACTCCTTTGGTGGACGGGATTTCGTTTGCGAATTTTTCATCAATGGCAGTCGCTTTTGCAAGGGCTCTTGCAACGGCTTTAAATGTGCCCTCGATGATGTGGTGAGAATTTGAGCCTTCAAGTTGTCTTATGTGAAGGGTGATTTTTGCCTCTCTTACAAAGGCACGGAAAAACTCCTCACAAAGTTCGGTATCAAAATCACCTACTTTATATGCGGGAATTGACAATTTATATCCAAGGTAATCTCTGCCCGAAATATCAATTGCGCAAAGAATAAGCGCCTCATCCATTGGCAAAGTAATATCACCGTAACGGCAAATTCCTTTTTTATCACCGAGTGCCTCGTAGAATGCTTTACCAAGGCAAATTGCAACATCTTCGGCGGTGTGGTGGTAATCTACGTATGTATCTCCGTCACATTTTACATCAAGGTCGTATCTTGCGTGCTTTGAGAAAAGGGTTAACATATGGTCAAGAAAACCGCACCCTGTGTCAATATTTGATGTGCCTGTGCCATCAAGATTTAAGCGAAGTGATATTTTTGTTTCGTTTGTGTTTCTATTGATTTCCGCTACTCTCATTTTAAGCCTCCGTAAGTATTTTTTTGATTGTGGAAATTAACGCTTCCATTTGCTCTCGTGTACCAATGGTTATGCGGTTATAGTCCTTTATCTTCTCTTTTGAGAAATGGCGGACTAAAATTCCGTTTTGTTTAAGGGTTAAATAGAGATTTTCACCGCTTATTTTATCGCTCTTTGCAAAGAGGAAGTTTGCGCTTGAATTTAGCACATCAAAACCGAGGTCTTGAAGTGATTTTTTTGTATATTCTCTATTTTCGATGATTTGTTTGCAGTTATCCATATAATAGTCGTTATCACAAAGGGCACTATATCCCGCTACCATTGTCATACGGTTTACATTATAGGGATTTGTTGAATACTTTATTGTATTCATATCGTTTATAAGGTCCTCACAGGCAATACCGTAACCGAGCCTTGCCCCTGCAAGTGAGCGTGACTTGGAAAATGTTTGTGTGACGATAAGGTTAGAGTATTTATGAACGAGTGAAACGGCACTTTGTGCGCCGAAATCCACATATGCCTCATCAATTATTACGACATTATCGGGATTTGATGAAACGATTTTTTCAATATCGCAAAGGTCAAGTGCGATACCTGTTGGGGCATTTGGGTTTGCGATAACGATGTTTTTGTTTATTGCGATATAGTCGTTTACATCTATTGTGAAATCGTCTTTTAAGGGGATTTGCTCATATGGGATATTATTGAGTTCGGCAAATACGGGGTAAAAACCATAGGTGATTTCGGGGAATACTATCGGTCTTTTATCATCGCAAAATGCCATAAATGCGAAATTCAAAATTTCGTCCGAGCCGTTGGTCATTAAAACCTCACTCGGTTTAACTCCATAAAGTTCCGCACATTTTTTAACAAGCGGAGCGCACTCGGGGTCGGAGTATAGTTGAAGGCGACTTGCCTCATTTGTTACCGCCTCAATTACCGCTTTTGACGGTGGAAACGGCGACTCATTTGTATTTAGTTTTATATACTTCATATCCTTCGGCTGTTCGCCTGGGGTATATGCTTCGAGTGTGGAGTATTTACTACTAAAAAACCTACTCATTAGTCTTCGAAACGAACTTCGGCACTCCTTGCGTGAGCGTCAAGTCCTTCCTTTCTTGCAAAATATGCTACCTTGTCCGCCACCTTTGAAAGTGCGTCCTTGGTGTAGTAGATATATTGTGATTTTTTGATAAAATCGTCAACGCTAAGTGCGCTTGAAAATCTTGCTGTGCCACTTGTAGGAAGGGTATGGTTTGGTCCTGCAAGGTAGTCACCGAGTGACTCGGGGCAAGAGTGTCCCATAAAGATTGAACCTGCGTGTTTGATTTTATTAAGGTAGTCAAATGGGTTGTCAACGCAAAGTTCAAGATGCTCCGGCGCTATCTCATTTGCAATATCAATAGCGAGCATTAGGTTATTCTCCGCTACGATGATTTTTCCGTTATTATCAATAGATGCACGGGCAATATCAACTCTTGGAAGTTTTGCAATTTGGTTTTCGATTTCGCTTTGAACCGCTACTGCAAGGTCATAACTATCGGTTACCAAAACTGCGCTTGCCATTTTATCATGTTCCGCTTGGGATAGAAGGTCGGCGCTTACATATTTTGGGTTTGCGCTACTGTCGGCTACTACCAAAATTTCGCTTGGTCCTGCTATCATATCAATAGAAACCTTGCCGAATACTTGTTTTTTCGCCTCGGCAACATAGGCATTACCAGGTCCGACGATTTTATCAACCTTTGGGACTGACTCTGTGCCATAAGCAAGAGCGCCAACTGCCTGTGCGCCACCTACTTTGAAAATTCTATCAACGCCTGCGATTTTTGCGCTTGCGAGGATTACGGGATTGATTTTTCCGTCTTTTGACGGTGGGGTTACCATTACGATTTCGGAGCAACCTGCGATTTTGGCGGGGATTGCGTCCATAAGAACGGTTGAAGGATAAGACGCTGTGCCACCCGGAACATAAAGACCTACTTTTTCAATAGGCATAACCTTTTGTCCTGTGATAACACCGTCTTGCTCTCTTATTTCATAGCCGTTTCTTATTTGCTTTTCGTGGTAGGAACGGATATTTTTTGCACTTTCCTTTAAAATTTCGATGAATTTTTCATCAACTGATGAAAAAGCCTCTTCAATTTCGCTCTCACTAACTTCAAGCGAGGTAAGTGTTGCTTTATCGAACTTTTCACAATATTCAAAAAGCGCTTTATCTTTGTTTTTTATTACATTTGCGATAATTTCAGCAACTACGCCCTCAACATCGGGAGCGATGTTGTCTCTTGCGAAGATTTCATCGTTTGAAACTTCACCGTATTTATATATTTTAATCATTTGCTTTTACCTGATTTCTCATGCTTTCGACTATTTTTTCGATTTGTTCGGTTTTGAATTTGAAACTCGACTTATTTGCGATAAATCTTGCACTAATCGGCACTATTGTTTCAAAAACTTCAAGGTCATTTTCTTTAAGGGTTGTGCCTGTTTCCACGATATCGACAATTACATCGGACAATCCGAGGATTGGGGCAAGTTCGATAGAGCCATTTAGTTTGATTATGTCTATATCACGGCACTTTGAAGCATAGTGTGCCTTTGCGATATTGACAAACTTTGTCGCTACTCGAAGAGTGCGTTGGTTATCGTCATAGAAGTCCTTTTTAGACGCTACTGCCATACGGCATTTTCCCATATTGAGGTCAAGAAGTTCATAAACATCGGGGGAGTATTCAAGAAGAATATCTTTTCCGCATACACCGATATCGGCAGCACCGCGCTCAACATATATAGATACATCAGAGGGTTTTACCCAAAAATATCGAACGCCTTTTTCTTTATTTTCAAATATGAGTTTGCGGTTATTCTCCTTTATTGACGGACATTCATAACCTGCGTTTTCAAACATTTGGTAAACTTTTTCGCCAAGGCGACCTTTTGGAAGAGCCACATTTATCATTTATTTGCCCTCCTTGGTTATATCAATAATTTCTTTATATCTTAATTTACTTGGAACTGCTCTTTGCATTGATACACTTTTGCCATCGGAAATGAGTTTATTTTTAAGTGCAATAGCATTTTTTCCGTTTTCTTCATTATAAATAAGAAGAACATCAACATCATATCCGCTTCTTTCACCATCAAGGACTTCAAGAAGGTCAAGATAGATTGCAAAACCAATTGCCTTTGAGCGTCTACCCATTCTTTCAAGGAGTTTGCCATACTCACCGCCCGACAAAACACTTTCGGGAATGCCCTGTAAAAATCCTTTGAAGACAATTCCGTTGTAGTAACTCATATCGTTTACTACCGAGAAGTCGAGGTTGATTTTATCCTCGGCATATGTGCCTTTTATGGAGTTACAAAGTGCGCTAAGTTCATCGTATGCACTCTTTTCATCATCGGTTGTGCAAAGGGGTTTTAACTTTTCAAGAGCGATGTCGCATTTGCCGTAGATGGAGATAAGAGATGCGATTTTTTCGGTGCAAGTATCGTTTATTCCGTATTTTTGGCACATAGCAACCGCCTCGTGTGTGTTTTTGCCACTTATGAGTTTGATTATTTCCTTTTTGAACACATCACTGTCGCTTGCCTCATCAAGAATTGCGGACACAACGCCCATATGTGAAAGGTCGAGTGTGAAACTGTCGCTTATAAGGGCAAGGCTTTTAAGTCCAAGATTTATGACCTCGATAACATCGAAAATGTCAATGTCACCGATACATTCAAGACCTGTTTGCATAAGTTCCTTGAACTGATGTGTGCTACCTGAAACACGGTAAACATTTTCGTTATAATAAACCTTTTGTTTGCATCCTGCCTCATCGGTGGTGTTTTTGATGATTGAGAGAGTTACATCGGGTTTAAGGGCAAGAAGTGTGCCGTTTGTATCGTTAAAGGTAATTACTCTATCACTTACAAGGAAGTCCTTATTTTGAAGATAGAGGTCATATTCCTCAAATTTGCTCATTTTGAACGGAAGGTATCCGTATTGTTTATAAAGCGAGCGAAGGGCAAATATCGCCTTTTCCTCGTTTTTGAGAAGTTTTTCGTCTATCATTTTACGCATCCTTCTTTTCGTTTTTTTCTAAGCGTTCAAGCACGAGTTCGTATCCGCCCTCACCGTATTCAAGGCATTTACTAACACGGCTGATTGTCGCTGTGCTCATTCCCGTTTCGCTACTTACTACTGAATAGTTTTCTCCGTTTTTGAGCATTTTTGCGGCTTTGAGCCTTTGGGCAATGTCGGTAAGTTCTCTTATCGTGCATATATCCTCGAAGAATTTATAACATTCTTCTCTGTTTTCAAGAAGTAAAATCGCATCAAAAAGTGTGTCGATTTCTTTTGTTTGAAGTTTTTTCATTTGTTTCCTCACTTTATCACTTTATCACTTTAATATGCTAAATTATAACACCTTGTGCGATGGTTGTCAAGTGCTTTTTTATTTTTTTATTAAATAATGTAAAAATTGATGTAAATATATTGTTTAACTGTTAATTTTGGTTGGATTTTTTAATGTTTTTCAGCCTTTTAGCCACTAATTAACAGGGGGTAAAAAGCACTAAAATCCGCTTGTGAAAGCGGATTTTTGTATTAAACTTCGGCAATAACCTCAACCTCTACAAGCACACCTTTGGGAAGGTCTTTTACCGCTACGCAAGAACGAGCGGGTTTTGATGTGAAGTATTTTCCGTAAACTTCGTTAAATGCGCCAAAATCGGCAATTTCGGCAAGGAAACAAGTTGTTTTAATTGCTTTATCGAAACTTGAACCTGCCTCGTTAAGCACTGCACCGAGATTTTTCATTACTTGCTCGGTTTGTCCGACGATATCCTTTGCCTCTACATTTCCTGTTTCGGGGTTGATTGCGATTTGTCCCGATGTATATACAATTCCGCCGTGAACGATTGCCTGTGAATATGGTCCTATCGCACTTGGCGCTTTATTTGTTGAAATCTTTTTAAGCATTTTCTTTTGCCTTTCTTATTTTTAGAGTAGTTTGAAACCGAAATCTTTAAGTGCATTTTGAATTTCGGTGATGTGTTCAAAGTTTCTTGTTTCGAGAACGATACGAAGGTAGCATCCGTTTACATTTGACCCCTCGTTTGCTCTTTCGTGGTGAACGGAGATTACATTACCGCCAAGGTCGGCAATAATTCTTGATACATTTTTAAGTTGACCCGGTTTATCAACGAGTTCTATCATAAGTTGGCATGTTCTTCCTGACATCAAAAGACCACGCTTGATAACTCTTGACAAGATTGTAACATCAATGTTACCGCCCGAAAGAAGGCAAACAGTCTTTTTACCTGCAAGGTCGAGTTTACCAAACATAGCGGCTGCAACTGCGACTGCGCCCGCACCCTCAGTAACGAGTTTATGTTGTTCCATAAGAGCAAGGATTGCGGCGGAAATTTCGTCATCGCTAACTGTTACGATTTCATCAACATATTTTGAGCAAATATCGTATGTAAGTGTTCCCGGTTTCTTAACCGCGATACCGTCGGCAATTGTTGAAACGCTTTCAAGTTCAGTAATTTCGTTATCTTTTACGGATTTATACATAGAGGGAGCGCCCGATGCTTGAACACCGTAAACTTTAACATTGGGGTTTATTGATTTCATTGTATAGGCAATTCCCGCAATGAGTCCGCCACCACCGATTGGAACGATGATTGCGTCAAGGTCGGGGAGTTGGTCAACGATTTCAAGCGCTATTGTTCCCTGTCCTGCGATTACATCTTCATCATCGAATGGGTGAATGAAGGTATAGCCTTTTTCATCACGAAGGGAGAGCGCCATTTTGTATGCGTCGTCATATACTCCTTCAACAAGGCAAACCTCAGCACCGTAACTTTTTGTTGCCTCAATTTTGGAAATTGGCGCACCGTCGGGTAGGCAAATTACTGCCTTAATTCCATTCTTTTGAGCGGAAAGAGCGACACCCTGTGCGTGATTTCCCGCTGAACAAGCAATAACTCCTCTTGCCTTTTCCTCGGCACTCAATCGTGACATTTTATAGTATGAACCACGAACTTTGAACGAACCTGTGATTTGAAGATTTTCGGTTTTTAAGTAAAGTTCAGTGCCTACTTTAAGTTTTGGCGCGTAGATTATGTCGGTTTTACGAACTACGGGCTTTAAAGTATGGCTTGCACGGTAAACATTATCAAGTGTTAACATTTTTTGTTCCTCTTAAATTTGAGATTTTTAGTTTTGCCTTTTGGACAGTCTTATTTCAAACTTTCGATGAATTGCTCGGCACATCTTGCACTACGGCTACCACGCCTTAGGGCGAATGCCTCTGCTTTTACATCAAGTTCATTTTGGTCGATATTTATATTGCTTCTCTTCGCAAGAGTGCGAACGATGTCGAGGTAAAGCGCTTTATTTGGTTTTTGGAAGTAAACGATGAGTCCAAAGCGCTCCGACAAAGAAAGATTTTCTTGCAAAGTATCGTTTCTATGAACATCATCACCAACACGGTCGCCAAAGGTTTCCTTGATGATGTGTCTACGGTTTGAGGTTGCATAGATAACTGCGTTATCCGCTTTTGCACTTGCGCTACCTTCAAGGGCGGCTTTAAGCATACTGAAATTATCATCGTTTTTATTAAACGAGAGGTCATCAATAAAGATGATAAATTTAAGCGGATTTTCGCTGATTTTTCCCATTACATACGGTAGAAAACAAAGTTGGTCTTTTCTAAGTTCGATTAGGCGAATACCTCTATCGAAGAAGTGATTTGCAACTGCCTTGACGGTTGAGGATTTTCCTGTTCCTGCGTCACCGCAAAGAAGAATGTTAGTGCATGTTTTTCCCTCGATGAATGACATTGTATTATCGACAACACTTTGTCTTTCCTGCTCGTATCCGACAAATTTCGAAATTGAAGTTTTATCGGCACTGACAATAGGCTCAATAACCTTATCATCGGATAGGCGGAACATACAATATGATGAGAAAATACCGTAGCCGAATTTATCAAGATTATTAACTCTATTTGCGTATTCTTTGGCAAAGTCGATTTTTTCGGTTACGAAGGGAGATGCGTAATCAAGACCCATATCGTTTGCGAAATCCTCGGTTGTTAAATATGCGAGTTGTTCAAACGCTTTAAGTTCGTTTTCCGTTGCATTTGCTACGCAATCGCTAAGTTCGTTTTTTCCTGCCTTTGATTTGATATAAACATTTTCATCTTCAAGCACAAGACGGCACACGAGAGATGAAAGCGACGCACCCTGTGTGTATATTTCGCTAACAAAAGATGCGTATGCCTTTATTTTTTCGTCCTTTGTTGCTCCGTCCTTGCAGTAATTTGCAAGAGCGATAAGAAGCGGTTTTTCCATAACTTTTGAAAAAACACTACTCATACAAAGGCGAAGATAAATTTCTTTTATTTTTGACATTTTGTTCACTCTTTTTAGATGTTCTCTAATATTTTATCGGTAATTTCCTTTGTTCCAAGTGACTCACCACCGTGAGCAAGATCGGCTGTGCGATAGCCCTCTTCAAGCACTTTATCTACTGCCGAAACGATAGCATCGCTTTCCTTGGATAAGCCAAATGAGTAAAGGAGCATCATAGCGCCTGATAGAATTGTTGCTATTGGGTTTGCCTTATTTTGTCCTGCAATATCGGGGGCTGAACCGTGAATTGGCTCATAAAGTCCCCTTGTGGTTTCGTTAAGTGATGCCGATGGGAGCATTCCTATTGAACCTGTGATTTGCGATGCCTCATCAGAGAGAATGTCGCCAAACATATTTGATGTTACGATAACATCGAATTGAGCGGGGTTGCGAACAAGTTGCATAGCGGCATTATCAACGAGCATATCGGTGCATTCTACATCGGGATATTCGTTTGCGATTTCATGAACTACCTTTCTCCAAAGGCGAGAACTTTCAAGCACATTTGCCTTATCGATGCTGATAAGTTTCTTTCTTCTCTTTCTTGCGCTTTCAAAAGCAACTCTTGCAATTCTTTCGATTTCCATACGGGAATAACACTCGGTATCGTATGCTTCCTCACCGTATTTGCCCTCTCTCATTCCGCGCTCACCAAAATAGATACCGCCTGTGAGTTCACGAACAATCATAATATCAAAGCCGTTTTCAACGATGTCGGCTCTAAGTGGGCATTCGCCTTTGAGTGCGGGGTAAAGTTTTGCGGGGCGAAGATTGGTAAAGAGGTTCATTGCGGAACGAATACCAAGTAGCGCCTTTTCGGGACGCATATTTCCTGGGAGTGTATCCCATTTTGGTCCACCGACTGCACCGAGAAGAACGCTATCAGATGCAAGACAACCAGCAACTGTTTCTTCGGGAAGTGGCATACCGTGTTTATCAATGGCACATCCACCGATGTCATATGGTGTGAATGTGAAGGTATGACCGAATTTTTCGCCTACTTTTTCAAGCACACGCACTGCGCTATCAACGATTTCAGGTCCAATTCCGTCACCTTTCAAAAGTGCAATATTCAAGTTCATTTTTCTTACCTCTTACTTAATGTCACCTTTACGAATGGACTCAATAAGTCCACCGTTTTGGATAATTTTTTGAATAAATTCGGGGAATGGTTGTGTTTTAAAACTCTTTCCCGTTGTGCGATTATAGATAATTCCGTTATCAAGGTCAAGTCGGATCGTAGCCAT
>JAZNJK010000243.1:0-5164 GCA_045578005.1 Eubacteriales bacterium
CTGCTTGAGTTCCTTTGTAGCTCCTCAACATCATTTATAAGCCTTTCACTTGATGTGCTTGCCTTAGCAAGTAGAGCAGCCTGCACATTTTCTATACGGGCAAGCCCTTGAAGATTATCATTTGTAAGCTTTAGTTCGTCAAGTAAGTTGCCCTGCGACTCCGCAATTTTCCCCAAATTGTCAGAAATCATATTAGAACAGCTTAGAATCGTAGAATTTAATCTATCCATTCCCGCTTGAATAGTCCTGCAAATTTCCGAGCTTGCTTCCTTTATCGCAGTAACAATTTGCTCAGTGTGTCTATATACATCAACCTGCTGTAGCGCTTCCTTCATTGTGTCAGCCCTACCCGTTTCAAGCAAATAAATAATAAGGTCAAGATTTTTCCAATCTCTTACATCAAGAATAGTAGAGTAGTGAGGAATGAGTGAGTCGTAAATTCCCTTGCCAACAACCGAAATTGCCCTTGCTTCCTTCTCAATAATAGGCTTGTCGCTTGCAAGCGCATTACCAACCTCAATTTCCTTGTCCCTTATGCTTTGGTTTTTGAGGGTCATGCTTTGATATTGAGCTCTTATCTTGGCAGAAAACTCCTCATCACTTCCACCCGAAGCAATAATTTTCGCCTGCAACCTTTTTGCGTTCTTTTTATTCTTGATAGATTCGCCTAACGATGCAAAGCACGGCTGTGCCATACAAGCGACAATGCCTGCCAATATCCAACCAAACGGCTTAAAAAAAGCCAAAAGATCAGCGATTCCCCAGCGCGGGTCTTCAACAATAACATAAATTTCAAGCGCAAAGATTCCGACTCCTGCAAGAATAAATATTATTCCAAGTAGAAGTAATATGATAAAGGAAAGAGGCGAAAGTGATTTGTTTGCATTATATGCGTTTTTCAAGCAATCCCTTTGTTTTGTAACATTGTCCGTATTGCTTCTGTACTCGTCCTCGTTACGCTTAATTGTTATAGCATTTTGCTCAGTTTGTTGCTTAAAGCTGTCATTACGCCTTTTAAAATCATCAATCATAGAGGTCGCCTTGTCATTTTCCGATGACGCAAGCGAAAGCCCCGCACGCAAGGCGTATAGCTCATTTACAATAGATTTTGTGTTTTCAGTCATTCGTTTTCTCCTTTGTGGGCTATTTATAGCCTGATTGTATCATATATAGCCCATTTTGTCAAGATGATTTGGATATAATTATCTTGTAATTGTAAATGATAGGAGAAGGCTATGGATACTTACACAACAGTAAAAAATAGACTTTTAAAACTTCTTGATGAAAAGGGAATGTCAATTCATAAGCTTGCGACAGAATCGGCAGTTGCACCATCAACAATAAAAAACATTCTCTATGGTAAAAGCCAAAATCCGGGAATTGTCACAATAAAAATGTTATGTGACGGACTTGGAATTACCTTAATTGAGTTTTTTGATACCGAAGAATTCAAAGCATTAGAACAGGAAATAAAATAACAAAAACGCTTGACTCAGGTCAAGCGTTTTATGTTTTATTGCTTACTTTTCAAAATATCGCGAATATCCTTTAAAATCTCCGCTTGCGCATTGATGTCGGCAAGCATTTCTTGACGCTCCGCCTCGCGCTTTTCAAGTTCCTTTTCTTTCGCCTCTGCCTCGGCTTTTGCTTTTGCGTCAGCCTCTTCCTTTTCTCGTTTAGCCTTTTCTTCTTTTTCTCTTATTTCGTCCTCTTGTAGTTTGTTTTGCACACCCTTAATAATGCGCACCGCTACAAAAATTGAAAGAGCAATTATCGCAAAATCAACAATAGTTTGTAGCCAAAGACCGTATTGAATTGAAATCTTCGCAACCGTTACAACACCGTTTTCATCAATCACCTCGGGGCGCAAAATATACTCCCATTCGTGAATACTGACACCGCTTGTCATAAATGTGATAAACGGAGTAATAATGTAATTTACAAGCCCATTTACAATAGCATTAAACGCAGTAGCAATAACAACCGCCACCGCAAGGTCAAGCACATTGCCCTTCGCTATAAACTTCTTAAAATCGCCCCAAAATTTCTTATTTTCCTTCTTAATCTTTTCCGCTCTCTTTTTCATATTTCATCTCCCAGTAATGCTTTTAGTAGCCTGTCACTCAAAATTGTTCTTGTCACATCATCAACAAGACTAAACCTGTTACCATCGTTTGGTGTGCTTAAATAATTCCAAACCGAATAGGGAATATCATTTTCGTTGAGAATTTTGATAACATCACCCATCCAATTTTCACGACTCGTAATGTCAGCATGACGGATAGTGCCAAACTCACCACACCAAAGAATTTTGTCAGGGTGCGCCCTCTTAAACTGAATAGCAGGTTCAAGCATTTCCCTCATATAATTTATATCCATTCTCTCGATGTGAGAATATGCCTTGTCATTGTTGAAAAGCAATTTGTAAAAGTCACGGTATAGCGAAATATCGTCGCACGGATACGGTATATTACGATTGTAATACAAATGTTTCCAATGCAAAACACTCCTTTGATGCGTAAACTCCGACGGGTCATACATATGAAAAGTGTAAATCACATTTTCATCATCAAAAACTTTAAGTAGGTGTAATTTGTTCGGATTGTTCCAACAAATAGGACCGATGATGATTTTCCTCGTTTTATTCACACATCTAATCGCTTTTACCGTTTTTTCGACTAAATTATTCCATAAATCGGGTTCAATGTCGCGCACCTCGTTAAGTAATTCAAAAACAACCTCTTCATCACCCGAAAAACGCCTTTCGAATTCGAGCCAAAGCGAGATAAACCTCTCTTGAAGTTCAACCGAGTCGAAAAGAGTCACACTCTCCTCAATGTCGCAGTAATTTCCAATACACTTATGTAAATTCAGCACAACACCAAGCCCGTGCTTTTCGCAAAGAGAAACAAAGTCCTCTATAATCGCCATAGTGCGCTCCCTGTATTTGTAGGGCGCTTCTTCAAGCACAATTTGGTCAAATCCAAGGCGAATATGGTCAAATCCCATATTCTTGATATTTATAATATCCCATTCGGTAATGTAGGAGTCAAAATGCTCATAATCACCAATGGTAAGTTCAAGCCGTTTATCAAGTGGCAACACATTAAAGCGCTTGTAATTCGTCAACCAACCGCCAATTCCCATACCTTTCTTAAAGGTGGAAAAATCCCTCATAAAATCCCCCTGTGTCTAAAAAACACGAATTTAATAATTTCATACCTAAATTATATCATCTAATACAGTATAAGTCAATAAAAATCAACTATTACCATTTAAAAATCGCCCAGCCCCTTGACCTTTTTTCTAATTAGTGCTAAAATAAAAAGTGTTAAATAGTAAAATCCCAAAAGGAGAAAATATGATATTCGTAGGTAAAAATTTTCAAAAAATGACCGATGAGGAAATAAAAAGTTCCATAAGAGGAGATAAACAAAGGCTCGGCAAACTCAAAAAAGAACTCGAAGCCAATATATATACCGATGATGAAGACACCGATGTTGAAGAAACACTCCTTACAATCGGCTTTATAAGAGAAACAATAAACGCAGGTGTTCTTGAACTTCAAAATCGCGGAGTAGAGTTTGACCTCTCAAAGTCCGATGTTGAAAGTGCGACCTTCCAAACCCTTATCCCATCTCTTTCTAAAATCGTTCTCAAAAATAGAGAAGATGCTAATGAGTATGAGTATGAATTTGACCTTTCGTGCGATGATGTGTCCGTAAAAGACCTAAAATCGCTCGATGATGAACCACTTTATACCCTTGATAAGTGTGAACTTTTGCAGGGTCTTGCCGAACTCTATATAGGCGAATGGAAAAAGCAGTATAACTGTTCCGATTATGGCGCATACTTCTATACCGCAGATGCGTGGAGCGTCACTTTCACCTTTGATAATGGTGAAGAAAGAACATTCGGCGGAATGAGCGCATATCCATATAACTTCTTCGATTTTATCGCAACAATCGACCCCGATGCAAACCTTCCAATGTGTAACTGATACTGAAAAAACAAAAGACAGGACCTTTGTCCGCCAAAATAAAGGAGTAAATATGAAAACAGTCCACTTCCCCTACGGTAAGGAACACCTTGCCCACAGTTTTAACGAAAATGAACTTGTTGCAACCCTCGAAATAAAGGAGTATAAGCCCACCTTAACTCCCGAGCAACTCGTTGAAAACGCACTTGCTAACCCTGTTGGCACACTACCTCTTTGTGAACTTGCAAAAGATAAGAAAAACATCGTAATAATAGCAAGCGACCATACTCGCCCAGTCCCAAGCAAAGTGATAATCCCACCAATGTTAAGGGAGATAAAAAAGGCAAGTCCCGATGCCAAAATTACTATTTTAATCGCCACAGGGTGTCACCGAGGCACAACAAAACAGGAACTCGTTGATAAATTTGGTGAGGATATAGTAAATGATGTTGAAATCTACATTCACGACTGTGATGAAAGAGAAAAACTTGTCCATATCGGCACACTCCCCTCGGGCGGAGCGTGTGAAGTGAATAAAATCGCCCTCGATGCCGACCTTCTCGTTTCCGAAGGATTTATTGAACCGCACTTCTTCGCAGGTTATTCAGGCGGAAGAAAGAGTGTTCTACCCGGTATATGCGGAAGAAGCACCGTCCTTGCCAACCACTGCTCCGAGTTTATCGCACACCCAAATTCAAGAACAGGAATTCTTGACGGTAACCCAATGCACGAAGATATGCTTTGGGCGGGTAAAAAGGCAAAACTCGCTTTCATTGTCAATGTAATTCTCAATACTAAAAAGGAAGTTATCCACGCAGTCGCAGGCGATATCGAAAAAGCACATAGAGCAGGCACGGACTTTTTGTCAAACCTTTGCGGTGTTAAGGCAAGAGAGGCTGATGTCGTAATCACCACAAACGGGGGCTATCCTCTTGACCAAAATATCTACCAAGCCGTAAAGGGAATGACCGCAGGTGAGGCAACCGTAAAACAAGACGGTGTTATCATAATGCTCGCAAAATCAAACGACGGTATCGGCGGTGACCATTTCTATCACCAACTTGCCGATGAAAAGGATATAAATAAAACAATGCAAATCTTCCTCTCTCGTGGAAGAAATGAAACAATCCCCGACCAATGGCAAACACAGGTTATGCTCCGTGTCCTTATGCGTGCAAAAGTCAT
>JAZNJK010000244.1:0-4877 GCA_045578005.1 Eubacteriales bacterium
TGCACAATAAACAAATCCCCCCCCCCCATTTTTTGTGCATTTTTACCAAAAATGCACAAAAAAATATCACTCCTTCACCGTGAAAGGAGTGTATTTCATCAAAACGCAGTTTTGTATCTCATCAAGGCAAAGCCTTGTATCTCATCAATCCGCAGGATTGTATCAGATGATTTGGTATGCGAGTCCTCGATATGCAGTTTCGTTGCGTTGGCTTCCCTGTCGAGGCTCTCGGCAAAAAAATCACCGACACAGGGTCGGTGATTTTTATGTTTTTATTAGCCAACGATACCGCTACGCTCAACACCTTGAACGATCTTATCCTGCAAGAATACATATGCAATGATAAGCGGAACTGCGATAAGGATTGTTGCTGTTCCTGTGATTGCGGATCTATACTGTGGCAAGTTGCTTGATGCTTGTTGAAGTGATTTTGGAATACCAACTATTCCGGCAAGGTTTGGTGAACCATGCTCGTGTAGGTAGAGGGCATCAAAGAATGTATTTACAAAGAAATCATCTGTCCACTGCCATGCGAATGAGAAGATAAATACTGTTACAAGCATTGGGATTGAGATTGGAATAATGATACGGAAGAAGGTCTTCATCATTGATGAGCCATCAACATATGCACTCTCTTCAAGTTCATCAGGAACGCCCTTGAAGAACTGTCTTAGCATGAAAATGAAGAGTCCGTTTCTAAATCCAAGTCCTGTGAAGGACATAAGATACATTGGGATATAGGAGTTTGAGAAACCAAATCTCCAATCGGGGTTGATACCTTTTAGGAAGGCATCAAACTTGCCTACCCATTCCCAAGTATTCCAACCGTTGAAATACTGTTGCATTGAATACTTGATTGGTTCCATTGGAACCATAAGGGTAACTACAACTATTGCGAAAACAATTCCGTTTCCTCTAAACTTAAACTTAGCAAGACCGTATGCAACAAGTGCGCATATGAAAGTTTGGATAAGTGCGGTTGTTGAGGAAAGAAGGAATGTTTTTAAAAGTGCCGAGAAGTAGTTATTTTCAAGTATGATGTATTTGTATTGGTCAATGGTCGGCGCTCTTGAAAGAAGAACTACCGTTACATCTTTAAAGTCAGATGCGGTCATAAATGAGTTGAATATTTTAGCGATATATGGGAAAAGAATTACATATGATACGCCAAGCAAAAGAACCATTCTAAATACTACATATACTACCTTTTTAAGGAAATACATGGAGAGGAATTTTGCTTTAAATCTTTCCCAGAGAGGCGCTCTTTCAAATTCTACACGAATCTTATTTTTAGATTCTCTTTTTACTCTTGGTGTTGAATCCATGTCGTCCCCTCCTTAATCCCTTCTTTGATAGAATACGAATGCCTTCATTAAGAAGACTACGACAACTATCATAAGAAGAACTACTAAAATGTATACCCAATACATTGCTGTTACCTCTTCTTGATAACCAGCCTTTGTCATTCCTCCAATAAAGTTCATAACACGGTTATCGGCTGATGTGAATGCGTCGATAATTGTGTAAATGAAGTTTACAAGAATCATTGGGCTAATTATTGGAAGGGTAATTTTCCAGAAGGTTTCCCACGCGGACGCACCCTCAATCTGGCACGATTCATAAATCGCAGGAGAGATTGATTGAAGTCCCGAAAGGAAGATAAGCATTTGAACACCGCTACGGCTAACGATGTCGAAAATACTGTTTACAAGTCCTACAACATAGTCAACAAGTCCTGTGCCGAGTTTGATGTTACCAAGAAGGCTTTGAAGGTCCATTGCGGACATAATGCCTGTATCTTCGCCTGTTCCGTTGTCGATTGAACCGCTTGCTCCGTTAAGTGCTTCAAGCATTGCGGAGTCGGAGTCGATTGTATCAATGATACCTGTGCAAAGAATAACGGGAAGGAAGAAAATTGCACGGAATACTGTTCTTCCCGCCATCTTTTGGTTAAGAATTATAGCCATAAAGAGTGAGAAGATAACGATTGCAGGGATTTGCAAAATAAGGTCTTGAACACCATCAATAAGTGTTACGGGGAAGGATTTATCGGGGTTTGTCGGGTTGAAGATGTCTACATAGTTCTTCATTCCAACAAAATCGAGAGTAATCTGTCCGTTTGAAATGATGATGTCACTGAATGTAAATCTAATTGACTGAACAACGATTGGTCCGTAAAGAATGGCAATTCCTATTACGAAGGGAAGAACGAAAATCCATCCTTGAAGCGCTTTCTTTCTTGTAAGCGACAGCCATTTCTTTTTCTTTTTAAGTTTTGGTAATGCAGATGTCATTTTTGCTCCTCCTTTCTTAATTATTCATTCCGTATGATGCGAAGTTAAGTCCTTTAATTACAACGGGTTCGCTAAATGCGTCATAAGATACGACAACATCATATGAGTTGTAGTTGAGGATAAAGCCCTCGCCATTTGCGTATTCAACACGAACAACTCTTGAATTGTCAAGAGGTGTGCCGTCATCAACGCGAATAACCTCAAATCCGTCGCTTGAATTCATAAATTCGTGTTCGGTGATGTATGAGCCTTGCTTAGATGACATAACATCGTTATATCTCTTATAAGTCTTTGCAATTTCATCACGCCAAATGCTGAATTGAACGGAATAGTATTGGTTGTAGTCCATTGTTCCTTTGAGAAGTTCGGAATTTTGCATTGCTACTGTGAAGTAGAGTCCTGCGCCGTTTTCGAGTGCTTTTAGGAACATGTATTGGTCGTCACCTTCCATATTGATAGGTGCGCCCGCAAATTCGATAGAACCGTGAAGAACAATTCCAACGAATGGAACAGCCTCAGATGTGCTAAGGAAACGGCTACTGTCGATTGCTACATTTGTAAGGCTTGATGCGTATGGGAGTGAGTAAACATTACCTGCATCGAGAATGAGGTTATATGCGTTGCTTACAGGCTCACTTGTTCCCTTGCCCGAAAGTTTTGAAAGGAATGCTTGGGTATTTACCTTAGATTGTTCTCTAAAAATATATCCTGTATCCTTATCAAAGTCGGAACTAAGGTCGCTACCAAGCGCTCTTGTTGCCAATGAAGTGATGCTATACTGTGACGCGCTCTTCAAGAACTTGGTATAAGCAAGGTCATAAGAGTCGGTTGAGATAACTACTCCACCTTTGCGTTGGAACATTTGAATTGACGCGTCGTATTCACGCTTGGTGGTATATCTTCCGTCAAGCGCTTTTGCGGCGGTCTTTTTATATCCAAAGCCACTGAAATTTTTAAGTGATTTTGAATATGAGAAGTTTACATTTGGAGCGATTTCCACACCGTTTTCGTTTGCATACTTCATAAGTTCTTCAAAGCCCTCAGCACCGCCAAGAACCTTTTGCCATTTGAGGTAGGTTGGATATTTTTCCATAAGTCCACCGTTGGCAAATCCTGTCAAAATGAAACTGATGTTATCAACTCCGATATTTGAAAGGGTCTTATGAATTTTGATTACATCGTTGAAGGTTGTAAGTGCTTTGCTTCTTGTAACGGGGAAGGTCAAAATCTTCTCCTCTACTTGAAGAGAGCCGAACACTTCAAGGAAAAGTTTAGTGTGGGTATCGAGTTTTGATTGGTCAAGTTTTGAAATTGTGCCGTTTGCGATAAGATAATCTCTATAATAGTTTGCCATACCAACATATGATGTATCATATTTTGCTGTTGGTGATGCAGTATTTGAATGAGATGTAGGTGTGAGCATTGCATACTTAACCTCAACCATACCTGTGTAACGGGATACACCATTTACGGTGATTACATTACTTGAATCAGAACCGCTTGAGAATGAGTCTGCAAGGTCATATTTATCGCTTGCGCCAAGTTGAAATTTTGTGTATGCAGTATGATAATATGCATCATTATGAGATACGATTGTAGCGAGTGTTTCGCCCTTTTCGATAATACCGAAGAAACCTGAATTAATAGGTCCTGTTGTGGTAACTGCACCGAATACGGGGAATATTGCTTGTTCTTGGTTTCTAACTGACACGGTATAGAATGCGTAGTCAGGACCGTAAAGTTCAACCGCTACGTTATCGGTTGTTCCTGCGGCAAGAAGGTCCTCATATCTAACGAGTGTTCCGCTACCGTCGGGCAAGAAGGAATAACCCTTATCCTGTCCGCGAATTGCAGGATTGAAGTAAGGAAGGAGTGAGATTGATTGAAGTGAGTTTTCATTTGCGTCATACTCAATCTTCGATGTGTCAACCGATGCCTTAAATCCGTCGTTTGTAATGGTGTAATCAACTGCTACTTTGAAGTATGCTTGTGCTGAAACGCCGAGGTTATGATCTTTATATGTTCCATAGTTGAGAAGACCTGTTACATTATTAAATCCTACCTTTTCGTAGTCGGCGTGTTGCTTTTCAAGAGTGTAACCCATGTTTACAAGCATCTTGGAAAGTGATTGCTTATTCTTTTCAAGAGTATCTTTAATTATATAAAGATCGTTTTCTTGAGAATAGTAATAGTAGTAAGAAAATGATTTATAGTAGGAATCAATTTGCTTAATTCCTGCTTCCTTTTCCTCGGTGGAAAGGCTTTCATCAGTGTTTATCTTATCCTTTGCGTCCTCAAAAATAGCCTCATAATCCGCTTTAAGGATTGCGAAAGGAAGAACGATTTCCTTTTTACCGAGTTCGTATGTAACCTTTACACCAACAGGAGTTCCGTTTTCAACGATTGCCTCAACATGTGTTTGGTTTTCGTGCATTGCGGAGTCTTTATAGGAGTAGTAGGTTGTTTCACTTCCCCACTTTATATTCTTATATGTGAGAATAAGAGTTGAAAGATACTGTTGTTTTGTAAGGTCGATACCGGACTTTGTAACATTATAGGGGTTAGAAAGCATAATTTCGCCGG
>JAZNJK010000245.1:0-18167 GCA_045578005.1 Eubacteriales bacterium
AAAAATTAAGGCAAGAAAAATCAATTCTTGCCTTGACTTTATTATATAAATGTGATATACTATCTAAAGTATTCGCGCGACTTATATATTTTTGCGAATGCTTATACGAATAATTATGCCAAAAAATAAGTCGTGATGTAAGGTCATACTAGCTGGGGCGGTAGCGGTGCCCTGTACCTGAAATCCGCTATATGCAGGGGTGAACGCTAATCCGAGGACTGTTTTTGTGTGGTCAGCGCCATTAATGGGTGTGTTGACGGATGAGTCTTGCGCAATTTTCGGCTGTGAACCGTGTCAGGTGGGGGACCAAGCAGCACTAAGCAGTTTTGAAGATGTGCCGTGAGGGTGCTTGTTCCGAGCATTGATTTATGGATCGCGCATGTAAGGACTTTTCGAATTTTAGATGTATGATCTTACATGACAACTTGTTTTTGAATAATTTCAAAGGGGGATTAAGATGCATCAAGCCTTATACAGGAAATACAGACCTGTCGTTTTCGACGATGTTTCAGGTCAAAATCACATTACATCTATTTTGAGATATGAAGCGCTCAATAATGCTGTATCTCACGCTTACCTGTTTTCAGGCTCAAGAGGAACGGGTAAAACTACTTGCGCAAAAATACTTGCAAAGGTTGTAAACTGTCTTAATCCTATTGACGGAAACCCTTGTAACGAGTGCGAAAACTGTCGCTCTATTGACAATGGCACTGCGACTGATGTTATCGAAATGGACGCAGCGACAAACACCGGTGTTGACTACATAAGAGATCTAAGAGATAGCGTTGTTTACACTCCCGCTATGCTCAAAAAACGCGTTTATATCATTGACGAGGCACATATGCTCTCGGACAGTGCGTTTAATGCTCTTTTGAAGACTATTGAAGAACCGCCGGAGCATGTTTTATACATTTTTGCGACTACCGAGCCTCATAAAATCCCTGCGACAATCATTTCAAGATGTCAGCGCTTTGATTTTAGAAGAATTTCTAATGCCGAACTTTGCGCAAGGCTTATGTTTATTGCAAAAAACGAGGGCATTGAACTCGGCGAGGACGGTGCATCTTTAATTGCTAAAACCGCACAGGGCGGTATGCGTGATGCCATTAGCCTTATGGAACTTTGCGCAGGCTCTCACAAGTTGATTGATGCAAATCTTGTTAATGAAATTTTGGGAACAAACCCATACGACAAGATGTGCGATATTGCCAAAAACATTGCCGAGAAGAAATACGACAAACTTTTCGATATGATTAACGAAATCGTTGTTTCATCAAAGGATCTTTTGGTATTTTTCTCGGATTTGACCGCTTTTTACAGGGATATGATGGTTCAACAAACCTGTGGAGCGAGAAAATATTTAGACCTTGCTAATACTGAGTATGCATTGCTTGAAGATGTTGCATCAAGATTTAGCATGTCAACACTTCTCTATCATTCACGCCTACTTGATGACGCATATAATAATATGCTACGAAATCCGACAAACAAGCGTTTGTGTGCCGAAATGACACTTATGAAGATGTGCGATTCCCGTCTTTCAGGCTCAAATGATGCGATTATTTCAAGGCTTAGTGCACTTGAAGATAAAGTAACTCTTATGGCAAAGGGTGTTACTCCTATTGGCTCGGCAAATGTGTCAAGTGCATCAGACGAGGCAAGTGCAAACGATGTTTCTTCCGTCCAAGGTGATGAGAAAAAACCTGCTTTTGTCGAAAAGCAAGAAGATCAAATAAACCTTGTAAACAGATCTCTTGACAACTGGGCCGAGGTAATTGCCAAAGTCGGCACTTTTGATCAAGCAGTTGAAAGTTTTCTCAAAAATTGCGAATGTGAGTATTCTCCGTCCGACAAAAAATATTATATCATTTCCGCACACAAATTAATGGCTACAATGCTTGGAAGTGAAAAAAATAAAAAATATATTTTCGATGCTATGGTATGTTGTGATGTTGACATTACATCGACATCTCAAATCGAGGTTATTTTAAAAACTGCAAAATCCGTTAAATCGGATCTTGATGATTTTACTTAATATTCTAAAAAGGTGGTATAACTATGAAGGCTATGGTTCCAAAAGGTCCAAGCATGAATGATATGCTTAGACAGGCACAAAAAATGCAAGAGGATATGCAAGCAAAACAGGCTGAACTTGAAGCAAAGGAATATGATGTTTCGGCAGCGGGTGGTGCGGTTAAAGTTAAAATTAACGGCAAACGCGAAGTGCTTAACATTGAACTTGATCCCGATATTGTAGATCCTGACGATATTGAAACTCTTTGTGACAGTATTGTTGCGGGAATTAATGAGGCTATTAAGAGAGTTAATTCTGATTCAGATGAGGAAATGAAGAAAATCACAGGTCCTCTCGGCGGAATTCCCGGTATATTCTAATGGAACTTCTACTCAAACCGTTACAGGTTCTTGCGGACAAATTTCGCTCACTTGATGGTGTCGGCAAAAAAAGTTCTATAAAAATGGCTTTTTCGGTGCTTAATATGAGTGAAGATGATGCAAGGGCTTTTGCCGATGCTATAATTGCGGCAAAAACTCAAATTGGTGTTTGTGAGTGCTGTCAAAACATTTCCGCAAGTAATATTTGTTCTATTTGTGATTCAAGCACTCGTGACCGCTCCATTATTTGTGTGGTGGAAGATCCACAGGGCGTTATGGCGCTTGAAAAAGTAAAAGAATTTAACGGCACATACCATGTTTTGCACGGAACAATTTCTCCTATGAAGGGTATAGGTCCTGACCAACTCAAAATAAAAGAACTTCTTGCCCGTGTTCAAAACGAAAAAATATCAGAGGTTATAATTGCGACAAATCCAACGGTTGAGGGTGAGGCTACTGCTATTTACCTTTCAAGACTCCTTAAAACCTTTGATATTAATGTAACAAGAATTGCCAACGGTCTTCCCGTTGGTGCTGACCTTGAATATGCTGATGAGGTTACTCTTTACCGCGCACTTCAAGGCAGAAGAAATATTTAATATACAGGTGAAAAATGAATTACATTTTTTTCGACATCGAATGTGCTAATTGCTTTCAAGGTCGAGGAAAAATATGTTCTTTCGGATATGTAATTACCGATGAATTTTTCAATGTTTTAGAAAAAGAGGATATTGTCATAAATCCACGAGCCAAATTTCACTTGGTTGGGCGTGGAAATCATCCCGGAATAGTTTTGGCTTATGATGAGAAAACTTTCAAATCTGCGCCGTCTTTCCCCTCTTTTTACGCTAAAATTCGCTCACTGCTTGAAGATCCGAACAATCTCGCATTCGGCTTCTCTGTTATGTCTGATGCAAGTTACATAAAGAGCGAGTGTCAAAGATACAACAAAGATATTTTTGACTATGAATTCATTGATGTTCAAAGAATATATTCGGATATACACGGTCTTACCGACACACCTTCTCTTATTAAGTGTGCAAATCATTACGGAGTTGCTGAAACTCAAGATGTTCACAAGAGTGATGATGATTCGCTATTCACTATGCAAGTAATGAAGGGAATGTGCGAGGAAGCGCATATGTCCGCTACGGAACTTATTGAAAAATACGAAAACTGCAAATGTTGGTGTAAAGACGGTGAACTTGACAATCAATATGCCATTTACAAAGCAAGTCTTCGTGCAAACAAACTTTCCAAGATGGAAAAAGCAACTAACACCAAGCGCTCTAATTGGATGAATTCCGAAACTGACAACCATACGGAATTTATAAAATACTTTTCTAATGTTTTCATACATTATTCGCACGGCGGTGCGCTATGCGGTAAAAAAGTTTGCATAAGCAGTCTATATGAGGATTTCCACTTTGCGGAAATGATGAACATTGTATCGACTCTTGCAAGGCACGGTATAAAATACACGACAAAGCCTTACAATTGCGATATTTTCGTCACTTACAATTTAAAGAACAAGAACGGTGAGGATTATGAATGTTACCGTTTAAACAAGGCTATGCGCCTTAACGAAAGCCGTGAGCGACAAATACAGTTTATTCCGTTTGAGGTATTCTTAAAAGATTTGGGGATTGATGAGGCCGAGATTTCGGTGCTTGACAGGTCAAACCTCTCCTTTCTTAGAAAAAAGATACCGTCCGGAACATAAAATCAAACCCCCGATGAAGAAATCGGGGGTTTGGTTTTTTATTTTTGATTTTCAAGACGATTTATATTGGTATTATTAATGAAACTCGCTCAAATCTTCCTTTAACATTTTTATTCTTTTTATAGAATAGAAACTGTGGATAAGGTCTGTATCAAAAATATTTGTGTTTTTTCTTATCGCCTCAACAAGAAGTTCGGGGTTTAGATTTTTATCGTTTCCTGCGCACAAAACGGCATTTATAACGATATTTTCGCCATCATATTGCGCACTAAAACTTGAAATAAAGTCCTTTATATTTATCTCTTTTTCGTTTCCTTTTGATTTTTTCGTTATGAACAAATCGTTTGAAAACAAAGTTTCAAGTTCGATTGCGGTTTTATCGGTTATATTAGGCGAATGAATTTTTATTTCGTGGTCGATATAGGCTATATTTTTGGGCTTTTCCAAAGGTTCATAGACATCTATTACCTTCATTTCCAATGGGAAGTTTTCGTTAAGTCTACGCATAATTTCCTCGTTTTCCATAAAGGTATTTATTTTTATGTCCATAAACTCGCATTCGCTCTCAACACCGACAGGAAGCGGAGCGGCAAAAACGATCCTTGGTTGAGGGTTAAATCCCTCGCTATACCAAATATCAATGCCAGAACGAACCATTATTCTTTGCATTGTGCGAGATAAATCGAGGTGCGAGATATACATAAGAGATCCCGTTTTAGAAAACTTAATTCTTACTTGTCTTGTTTCATTTTGGGACACCATGTCATATCACCTCCGAGTTTATTTGCTCCACAGCCCGAGCATTTTTCCTTGCAGTTTGGTGTTGTAGCGCTTTGATATGCCTTTTTATTTTCGGATATCATAAAGGCTTTTGAAACGCCGATATCAATAACATCCCAAGGAAGAATTTCATCATATCCCATTCTACGATTTGCGTAGAAGTTAGGATCAATTTTGCACTCTTCGAACACTTCCATCCATTTATCGTAATCAAAGTATTCATCCCACGCATCAAATCGAATTCCCTTCTTTTGAGCGCACAAAAGGGCGCACGAGAGGCGTCTATCACCTTTTGCGAATATCGCTTCAAGTCGGGAAACTTTTGCCTCGTGCCAGTTATAACGAATTTTACGGTCGGTAATCTTTTCACCGAGGAATTTTTGCTTTTCACAAAGTTCTTCAAGTGAATTTTGTGCTTCCCATTGGAATGGAGTATGTGCTTTGGGGACAAAACACGACACGCTAACTGTAACGGACACCGCTTTTTTAGGTCTTGATGGGGTGTTATAAAACTCCTCAACTACATTTTTAGCAAGATGGGCAATTTCTTCAATATCCTCATATGTTTCGGTTGGCAAGCCGTTCATAAAGTAAAGTTTAACTTGACTCTTTCCGCCCTCAAAAGCGAGGCGAACTGCGTTTAGAAGATCCTTTTCATAGAGATTTTTATTGATTGCATCTCTTAACCGTTGTGTTCCTGCCTCGGGGGCAAAGGTGAGTCCCGACTGTCTTATAGAACTGACTTTATTCATAAGTTCTCTTGTGAAACTATCGGCTCTCAACGACGGAAGGGATATGTTAATTTTATTGGGGTTTGTCCATTCAAGAAGTTTATCAGTTGCCTCATGCAAACAAGAATAGTCGCTTATAGAGAGTGATGTTAAAGAAATTTCGTTATATCCTGTATTTTTGAAGATTTCTCTTGCTTGACAGTCAAGCACTTCTGCACTCTTTTCTCTAACAGGTCTAAACACCATTCCTGCCTGACAAAATCTACAGCCTCTTATACAGCCACGGAATGTTTCGAGCATTATTCTATCGTGGACCACCTCAATAAACGGCATTATCGGTTTTGTAGGAAAACAAGATTTGTTAAGGTCCTTGATTATTCTCTTTTCAACACGCTTTGGCACATCGGGATATTTAGGCTCAAAGGATTTTATTGTTCCATCGGTATTATATTCAACATCGTATAATGAGGGAACATAAAAACCTTTTATATGAGATGCCTCTCTCAAAAATGAAGTTTTGGTATAGGTTTTATCCTCTTTCATCTTTATATAGAGCCTTGAAAGTTCAACAAGTGCCTCCTCGCCCTCACCAATGCTGAAAATATCGAAGAAGTCGGCAACCGGCTCGGCATTATAGGCGCAAGGACCACCTCCCAAAATTACGGGCATATCCTCGCCCCTATCCTTAGCGAGAAGCGGAACACCTATTAAATCCATCATATTGATAGCGGTAGTATAACAAAGTTCATATTGGAGTGAAAATGCGATAATATCGAAATCTCGAACACTATCACGGCTTTCGTGCGCCCATAGAGGAATGTTATATTCACGCATTTTTTCTTCCATGTCAGTCCAAGGGGCATAAACGCGCTCACACCATATGTCGCTCTGCTCGTTTAGAGCGCCATAAAGGAGTCTTACTCCGAGGTTTGACATACCGATTTCATATGTATCGGGGAAGCAAAGAGCAAATCTGCATTTTATATCTTTTTTATCTTTTATTATCTGTCCGTATTCTCCGCCTGTGTATCTTCCGGGTTTTGAAACGGATTTCAAAATTGAACTTATATCTTGCATTCTATTGTAGTAGCATTGCCGAGGATATAACAGCCATTATAGCCATCCATACCGCATAATAGCCAACGATTAGCAACGAGTTTAAAAGTGGGATAAATCCAAACATACCCATAAAGAGTAAAATCGCTCCGCCAAGTGATGCTATTATATTAACTACTATTCCAACCTTTCTTATTGTTGCGATGTTTTTACATATTGGAATTGCTTTAATAAGCGATCTTGAGTGACCTTTTGTGACAATTCCGCTATCTGCTTTTTCAAGCACGACAGGAATTTCATCTTCCTTAGAGAGTCTTATAACTCTTAGGTCAACTCGTTTAACACTTTGTCTTTTTATAAATTCATTATATATGAGTTCACTGTTCAAGTTAGGGTCAAATGTCCTAATACCGACACTAACACCTTTTTTATTGAGTGAGCGCACGGTTTGTGCAAAGTCCTCGTCCATTATATAGTTAAAGAACATTCTTGCACAAAGTTTACCGTTGCAAGCCATATACATAACACTGATGTCGTCCTCATAGTCGCCGACTTTTTCAGGTTCTGGTGGAACATCTTCTATTCCCTGTGAGGTAATTCCGTATCTATCGGCAAAAATTATTGTATCATTGTCAATTTTTACGCAAAGATAACTACGGCCTGAGCATACAAATCTTGCCCTCTTGCTCTTTGGAATGGCGTTGTTTGCTGTCATTTCAAATACTGCCGAAAGCGGTCCGCCAACGGTGCTAAATCCGTTTGTAGCGTAATACAAGATTTGCTCATATGTGTAATTATTATAGATATCAAAACCTTTCATTTTCACATTATATGGTGGGAATGCGGTAGTATCATTTACGGATACCGCCTTTGCTGATGCAAACTCACCAATGGTTTTTTCACCTATAATAGATGTTTCTTCCTCATAAAGATATTTATTTCCCGCAAGGAACGGAACACTATAATGGAACAAAATTCCAACGGGCATTAGAAGTGAAACTCCCGCAAACCAACCGGTCATAGCAGTCATAAATGTAGCGTCTTTAAAGATTGCTATTATTGCAAAAATAACAGGCACACAAAGGGTAATTACATAGTAAGGTGCCATAAGTTTTGCGGTGTTTGCCGACCTATTTGTCCTTGCAAAATAGTTTTTAACAAATTCCGCCTCATCAACTCTAACAAGTTCACCAACGAAATCGCGCGAAATTGTTGAAAATGCCTCTGCCTCTGCCTCGGCATCCTCTACATCAATCTTATTTAAAACGAATTTTGTGTCGCGTGATGAAATTATTCCAAAACTGTATTTTTCCCTCATAACATTGATATACGAGAAAACTATTGTTAAAACACAAACAATTGCAACGGGGAAATTATAAAGTCTTGGTGATTCACCGAATGGAATAAATATTGCGGTGAAAATTGAATAAACAACGGAAGCACCAAGTGAAAATACCGCTATTGCCTCGGGAATATATTCCTTGGAAATTATTGATTTTATTCCGTGATAGAGTTGCTCATATGCACAAAGGGCGCAAAGTGAAAGTAAGATAAAATCCACAAAGAAATGTAGATACGGATGTTCTACTACGCTAAATATTCCTGTGGGATTTTTCGAAAAAATCGAGATGTTTTCTACTAAAAGAAGGAAAAGCGCAAAAATGCTTGATATGATGATTTTTGTGCGAATACTTCTCTTCGCATACTTATACATACCGATTATTTCTTTTCTTTGTTGTCTATCGGTATATTCGTAATAATCGGAATGAATATCTCTTTGAAGTGTCTCCATTTCAGTAATTGACGGGTATTCACCATCTATGAATTTTTCCGTGCCACTGTTTGATATTTCATTTTGTATGCCCGATTGAGAAAAAGTGTCTTCTCTTTGGTTTTTCTTATTTTTCTTATGAATTATCGGACTTGTCCACTCGAACATGTCACTTTGTCCAAATTCATCTGCGTTTTTAATTCTACTTTCGGCTCTTCTAAAAATCTCTTCGTCCGGTGAAACGAGTTCGATATCATCATCGTCGTCACTGTCATTATTTTCACTTGAAGAGTCATTAATTTGTATTGTTTCATAGGATTCTTGGCGTGCGATAGGTTGTTGAACGACCTTTTCGTCGGAATCATCGTCTTGAATAACGATTTGTTCCGTCATATCACCGACATCCATTTCTATTTGGTCAAATTTTTCTTCCATGTTTTCTCCTATTTCGTTGCTCTTTGCATCCTTGCAACATGGCAAAGGATTACTGATGCAGCGGTTGATACATTAAGTGAATTTACCTTTCCATACATAGGGATTGAAATTATAAAGTCGCTTTTTTCCTTAACAAGTCGTGAAACGCCTTTACCTTCCGAACCAAGCACAACTGCAAGTGGGCAATCATAATCGGTTTCGTAATAAGCATCTCCACCCGCTTCACAAGCGAAAATCCAAAGTCCTTTCTTTTTAAGGTCCTCAACGGTGGTGGCGATATTTGCTACCTTGGCTATTGCTATATGTTCAATAGCGCCTGCCGAGGATTTATAAACTGCCGGTGTAATTCCAACGGCATGTCTTTTGGGAATTATTATTCCGTGCGCGCCCGCACATTCGGCACATCTAATAAGCGCACCGAGGTTGTGAGGGTCCTCAATATTATCAGCAATAACAACGAAAGGCTTTTCATTTCTTTCTCTTGCTATTTCAAGGATATCGTCAACATCAACATATTCTTTCATTGATGCCATAGCGACAACTCCTTGATGATTTGCCCCTGCGCTCATATAATCAAGTTTAGATAACTCAACCTCAACAACCGGAATTTTCCTCTCTATTGCCTGAGCGACAATTACTGTAAGTGAACCTTCATGCTCACCTTTTTTTACATAGATTTTATCAATACTTCTATCCGATTTTAAAAGTTCGGACACGGCATTTCTACCTATGATAATTCCAAGATTGTCAATTTCATCTCTTTGTTTGAAATTATTATTTTCTCTTCTATTTGTATCATTTTGTCGGGTGTTTTTGCCCTTTGAATGAAATTTATTTTTATTTTCCATTTTTAACTCCTACTTAGTGTATAGTTAATTTTATTATAACATAAATATTATTTTTTGTATAGTGTTTTTTGAAAAAATCAAAAATATTAAAAAACAAGCCCCCAAATAGGGGCTTGTTTTCCGTAAATCTCTAATTAATTTATAAAATATGCGATTATTTCATATGCTAATCATTGATTTTTCATTTTAGCGAAGCACTCACTGCAGTATACAGGTCTGTCGCTATTGGGTTGGAATGGAAGTTTTGCCTCTCCACCACATTCAGCACATGTAGCAGTGAACATTTCCTTAGGTGCTTTTGCAGCCGCTTTTCTTGCGTCTCTGCAAGCCTTACATCTTTGAGGCTCGTTTTGGAATCCTTTTTCTTGATAGAACTCCTGCTCACCAGCGGTGAATACGAACTCCTGTCCACAGTCTTTACATGTTAGGGTCTTGTCCTGAAACATCTCTCTTCTCCTCTTCAGGTGTTATTATTATACTAAGCATTCGCTAAAGTATTCGTGATAATTCTCAAGGCTCTTTAATCAATTTTTGCTTCATACGGTAGATAGCGTTGTTTATTGATTTTTCACTTTTCCCTATAAGGGAAGAAATCTCTTTTCCCTTCATTCCCGATGCATACATTTCAAAAATACGATATTCGTATCTTGAAAGTCTTTCCCTTGCGTTTTTCTTGACGGTTTCAATGTCGTGTGAACTCAAAATCGAACTTTGAACAACATCCTCACTGCCTTGTTCGTGAGTGTCGGAATTGTCCTTTTTTCTCTTTTGCGAATTCAAATAACGAAGACGGGAAACAAGTTTGTTGCGAACGCAAATTTTTGCATACGCACCAAGAGTTCTTGAGTGGTTTTCATCATATGTTTTTACGGCGTAATAAAACGCGATTTTCGCCTCTTGAAGCCAATCTTCCCATTCCTTTGAGGAATCAAGACATTTTAAATAATAGGTTTGCGTTGTGGAAATGACCATTCCTTGATATTTTTCAAGCAACTTCTCAAACGCATGGTCGCTACCATTCTTGACTTCGGCTATAAGATTTAAAATTTCGTCCATTTTTACTCCATTTATAGTAATATTATAACATAAATATTACCTTTGTCAAGAACATTTTTACATTTTTTTCAAAAATTCGTCTTTTTTTGTCGATTTTTTGTGTATTTTTTACAATAGTTACAAAATCATTCAAAAATATAGTTAGTTTCGCCTGAAAGAAGTGCAAGAGTGCCTCTAAATACAATTTCGGGTTTTCTACGGAAGTTAACCAACATTTTTTCTGCTTCAATTTCGGTATCGACCTCGACATTTATATCAAGAACAATTTTTCCAAACTCGGTAATTTGACAATGAACCAAGTATTTTCCGTTTTCTCTTATTGTTTTATTACAATCGATTTGCGCGCCTCTCTTTTGAAAGGAAAGGTGTCTTATTGCGCTACGGTAACTTGACTCACGAATGCTCATTGCGATTGTGTCGCTAAGTTCCTCGGCTATTGTTTTGCCTGTTACTGTAACAACATAAAGTTCATCTCCAAGTTCATCTTTCTCGACAGCAACCACATGCCCATCATCAACAAGTTCACCAAAGCAGTCGGCACCGTCAAAATAACTAACCACATTTTCTTGATGTAAAATACTGCAAACATCTGAAAATCGGACAGGATAACCTATTCTATCCATTAGGTATAGTATGAAAATTTTTATTTCATTTTTGCTCGTAAT
The DNA here is from genome assembly GCA_045578005.1 of Eubacteriales bacterium. Taxonomy (GTDB): domain Bacteria; phylum Bacillota; class Clostridia; order Oscillospirales; family CAG-272; genus RGIG2000. The sequence continues at coordinate 11,460 of JAZNJK010000245.1, forward strand.
CGGAATATCCATTTTCTCTCTCCGTTTTTATATTCAAAATTCTCTTGGTATACATAATAACACATTTTTGCAAAATTATCAACTGAATTTTTGATTTTTCTATTTCTTTCGATAATAATTTCAACTTTCATCTCAACACAAAAGCACTCAAAATGAGTGCTTTTAAATATATATTATGCGAAAATAGTGGTCAAAACACTGTTAAACAACGGCATTGTAAGCATTGACAAAAGTGAGGTAAGCCCGCAAAGAATAGCGGCGCGTCTTTTCTCTACCTCGAAAAGTTCACCAAACATAACTGTTGATGTTGCCGTTGGCATTGCGAACATAAGTGTCATAAAAATTATATAAAAATTATCAAGTCGAAGAATATAGCACACTATTGTCGCTATAATAGGTGAAACGAACAATTTCAAGAACGAATCGTAGTAGATTTTAATATCGCTAAAAAGTTCCTTCAATGTTGCCGTGCCGAGGAGTGCGCCCGTAATGAGCATTGAAAGTGGGGTGCAAATTCCGCCAAGATAATCAAATGCCGTAGACATGAAATTGGGAATTGGTATTTGAAGAGCGTAGATTAACACGCCTATTATACACGGAATTGTTCCAAAATTAAGAAGCATTGATTTCGGTGTTATTTTTATATCTGTTCTCTTTCTTGCAAAAATTGCAATTCCCCAAGTCCACAAAAACAGGTTGAAAGAAATTATAAAGAAACTTGCGTAAAACAATCCCTCATCTCCAAGCACGGAATGGATAAGGGGAAATCCTACGAAACCGCAGTTTCCAAATATTGTTGAAAATTCCGAAATTTTACGCTCATCAAGGCTTTTGTATTTTACGACCGCAAAGTATGCAACCACTGCGATTAAACCGTGAAGAAGGAGCGAAACACCCAAGACGAGAAATCCGTTTTTCAAACGCTCGGTAGAAAATTCCACGCTGACCATTGCGCCGAGTATCATAAACGGTTGACCGATTTTAATTACGATTTTTGAAAGCACCTTAGAAGTTTCGTCATTTATTATATTTGTTTTTCTGGCTATAAAGCCGATAATAAGCATTACGAAAAGTGCTAAAACTACTGAATAAAATGACCACATGCTGATTTTTGTTCTCCGTTTTTATAATTGCCCTTAAATTTTACTACTTTTAAAACGATTTTACAATAATTTTGCGAAAATTTCTACGGAATTATTTTCACAAATACTTTTACTATTCTCAATTATGTAAGAAATGAGTATGTTTTTTTGTCTTGCCGAATATTCGGCAAGGAATGCATATTTGAGTTCTTTGGGGATTATGCGATTTAGCCTCATATAATAATTTTTTGATTTTTCATCATAGTAAACAAACGATTTGCCTTTATAATTTATCATTTTTAGCCTTACACAGGCTTGTATTAGGTCATTTGAATTTTCAAATTTATAAATTTCGCCGTCTAATTTCGATGTTCCGTGGCGTTTTAGCGTGCGCTCTTGCGATTTGCTAATGAAAATCTCGCTACATCCGTCATTTGAAACATAGATTTCCGTGCTTAATTTATCTTTTTGAGTGCCGAGAATTTCATCAGCCTTTAAAACCTCGATTAAATTTTTAAGGTTTTTCTTCCCTGTTTGCTCTTCGGTGGAAAAGTTATATTCGTTTGTTTCGCTTTTATCAAGCATTACTTTGATTGCGTCTTTTCCAAGTTTGATTATCTCCATACTTTCTCCTATTTAAAAAGTCTTTATATTCATTTTATACCGAAAAAATATTTTTGTTCAATGTAAACTTTTTTACATTTATGGCTTTTTATTCTTTTTTGGGTAGTTTTTGATGCAAATATGGAAAGAGTGGTATTTTTTTATCCCTCTCGATATATGATTTAGTATGAAAGAATCAAAAAGGAGCGTTTCTTATGAAAAAATTCATATTTTTTTGTTTTATTTTTCTCTTTTCGTTATCAACCGTTGCCTATGCAAGCGAAAAACTCTCCCCAGCTATTGATGTGATAGCAAGCGAAAGTTCAATGGTTAAAGCAGGAATTGTGTGTGAGGGTGAACTTTGCTTTGATCCGTCCGATTTTGATGAGTCAATCGGTGCTAATATCCGCTCAATAAAGATAACCGCTTTACCGTCAAGCGACACTGGAAGGCTTATGCTCGAAAACTTATATGTGGTTACAAATCAAGTAATTGACCGTAAGGATTTTTCGTCGTTAAAATTCGTGCCTACGACAAACGGAAAAGAATGTAGTTTTTCATTTGTTCCAAGTTCGGGAAGTTACGAGATTGAGTGTGTCATAAAGGTTATTGATGAGGTTAACTACTCGCCTATTGCGACAAACGGAAAGGCACTTTCCACTTGGACCGGAAAAGACATTTCCACATTTGGTGTGCTTGACGGCTACGACCCTGACGGTGACGATATAAAATTCGAGATTGTTTCTTATCCTAAAAAAGGACTTATTGAACTTACAAATGCATCAAGCGGTGATTACAAATACACGCCTTATGAAAATGTAACGGGAATTGACTCTTTTTCTTATAGAGTAAGAGATGAATACGGAAATTACTCCGCCGAAACTACTGTTAGCGTAAAGGTAAAAACACTTAAAACCACTCTTGTTTTCTCGGATATTGAGGGACACAGGGCGCAAAATGCGGTTTTGGTAGTTGGTGACAATTTGATGGAATGTGAAAAAGGTGAAGACGGAAAATACATTTTTGCCCCCGAAAAAACCGTTACAAAAGAGGAATTTTTATGCCTTGTTATGAAGGCTATGGGAGCGAAAGATGTGCCTGAAATTTCAACTACTCGTTTTGCCGATGACAAGGAAATTTCGCCCGAATACAAGGGGTATTTTGAAAGCGCATTTGCCCTTGGAATAATTAAAGGTGAGCGCAAAGCGGACGGCATTTATGTAAATCCAAAGAAGGAAATCACTCTTGCCGAAGGAGCGGTGATAATTAACAATATTATCGGTGCAACAAAGGGCGCATCGATTGATGTTTTTGCTGATGATGACGAAATTCCAACATGGGCAAAAGATGATATAATTTCGCTTTTAGAAGTGGGAATTTTTGAGAAAGAAAACGGAAAAATAAATGCAAATTCTCCGCTTACTCGTTCACAAACTGCGCAAATTTTAATGTCTTTGCTTGAATACAGAGGAAAATTGAAATAATTAGATAACAAAAGGAAAAAGCGTTGCATCACAACGCTTTTTTTGTTTTTGGAATTTTAGATTTTTTATTTTTATAAATTCAAAAATTCATAAATTTAATTATTGTTAATTCTCCGTTTCCATTCTTTCACCATTTCGCCCTGTAAAACGGGATATGTCCACATATCAAGCGGTGGCAATTCATCATAGAAAAATATACATTCCATTTCGCTGTCAAGTGTATCATTTAGCGCCTTGACATTTGCAAAATAGAGTTTGCCGTAAGTGTCCTCTCCGTCTCTTGTAACGCAATAAACACAAACGGGTGAAATGTCAAAATCAGTTGCTCCAGTTTCCTCAAAAAGTTCACGCTTTGCGGTGTCGTCAACGCTCTCTCCCGCCTCACGATGTCCGCCAGGGATTTCTATTGTATTTCTTTCTTTGTGTTTGCAAAAAATATATTTGCCATTGTGCATTGCTATAATAACGCCAAATTTTATAAGCGAGTCTTTTACGCTATCAAAAAAAGTCATTTTCATATTTTTACCTTTTTAGCATTTCATTAATTCTTTTTTCATCAGGGGTTACATATGCCGTCCAATTTATGTGGTATATCACATAACCGGGTTTTGAGCCGACAGGCTTTTTAACCTCTTTTGCGTGAGTGTAATCAACTGCGATATTATTTCCGTTTGCCTTGGAATAAAAGGCGGCAATTTCGCAAGCCTCGGTAAAATCCCTCTCCGAGGGTTCTTCTCCGTCGCACTGCATAAGCACATGTGAGCCAGGGAGATTTTTAACATGAAACCACCAATCTTTTTTTCTTGCTACTTTTGTGGTTATATAATCGTTTTGTTTGTTATTTTTTCCGCACAAGACGGTATATCCGCCACTTGTTACAAATTTAAGCGGAGTTGGTGATGATGTTTTTGTAGCACTATAATTTTTCATTCTCGATGCGTAACCACTGTGATAAAGTTCATCTCTTATTTCTACAAGGTCGTTTTCTGTTTCCGCTTTTTCAAGTGCATCAAAAACTGTTTCGATATATTCAAGTTCCGCTTTTGAAAGTTCAATTTGCTTTGTTAATTCAATTTTGGCGGTCTTTGCCTTGTTATATTTTTTGTAGTATCTTTGTGCATTTTGCGAGGGTGAGAGTCTTCCATCGAGTTCGATTTCCACCGTAGGACATTGTTCATCGTAGTAGTTTATTACACTAACGCGCTCCTGTCCTCTCTTTATTTGGTAGATGTTGGCGGTGATGAGGTCGCCCATTTGTTTAAGCGCTTCGCTTTTTTCCGAATTTGAAAGTTCTTCCCTTTGCAAAGTCATTTTTTTCAAAATTCTTGCTTTTGCATTTGTAATGAGCCTTGTTATATCACTTGACTTTTGCCTTATTCTCTCATTTTGGCTCTTTTTGGAATAAAAGGCATCAATCATTTCGGAAAAACTGCCGAACTTTTCATTTTGGGCATCGTTTCCGTAAAAGTTGAGTTTTATATACGAGTATTCAAGCGGTCCTTGTTCTCCAACTGTCATAAATGGCTCACCGACAAGAGATTTTATTTTATCGACTACATAGAAAAACGCGGTTTTTAGATGTTCATAGTTAACACTTTCAAGAGTGGCATCAATATTTTTTGTGCATTCGTAGGCGATTTGTCTTGCTACCGAAAGAGCAATTCCTTGGAAACAGTTTGTTATGAACTTATCAATCTTCATTTCGGGATTTGCTTTTTGGTATATTGTTTTGAAAACATCCTCGGTTAGTTCAAGAATGTTGATTTTATCTTGTTTTGGCGGAAGTTCATAAGTCATACCTACCAAAATTTGCCTTTGAGTGCTTGTGGAAAAATCAATGGTTTTAAGAGCGGACATTATCTTCTTATCCTTATCGGCAAGAATTATGTTACTGTATTTGCCCATAATTTCGCAAATAAGGTATTTTTTCGATTTGAAGCCCATTTCATCGTATGCTTCAAATTCAAGTTCACACACTCTTTCATACCCAAACTGTCTTGCAAGAAGAAGTTTCGCACCTCCAAGATGTTTTCTTAAAAGCATACAAAACATTGGGGCTTTTATGGGGTTTTCAGACTTTGATGATGTGAAATTCATTCTTGGATAGTTTGAACCTGCATTTATGAGCAACTTCAAATTTTCTCTTCCCGCGTGAAGAAGTAGAATTATTTCATCATTTGACGGTTGATAAACTTTATCTACTCTACATGCGCCATATGAGTTTATTTCGTTCACTATATGGCGAAGTATCCCTGCATCGTATGCCATAGATTTGCTCCTTTCGTTTGACAAGACATCACTTAATGTATATTTTACTATATAAATCGGGCTAAGTCAAACAATTTTTAAATATTTTTTATAATATTTTATAAAAATATAGAAATTTCCGTTTGTTTGTGTTATACTATATGATAACTAATTATGCAAATTAGCAATTTCCCGCATAATACGAAAGGATTTATGATGATTACATATAACGAAATATGTGAACAATATACATTACCTGTTTTAGCAATGCGCGGTATGGTGGTATTCCCCGCTATTCCTGTAAGCATTGAAGTTGTGCGTCCTTTTTCGAAAAGCGCGCTCGAAAATGCTCAAAAGACAGGCTCTTATGTTTATCTTGTTGCGCAAAAAGATCAAGATGAAGAAAAACTTATTGTTTCTAATCTTGAAAAGGTTGGAACTATTGCAAAGATAAAGAAGGTCGTATCCGATCCGAATGGTAACACAAAGGCTATTGTTGAGGGTGTTTACCGTGGTGAAACAGGTGAAGTTTCAGCTTCATCAGGGTATTACACTGCGAATGTAACTGCAAAATCTCTTACTGTAAGCGGTTATCCTGTGTTAAAGGAAGAAGCACTCCGTCGCACTGTAAAGGAAAAGATAAACGATTTGATTTCTTATCTACCTGTTCAATCGAAGGAACTTGAAGGCACACTTTCTTCTATTCATTCGCTTTCATTCCTTTGCGACTTTGTTGCGTCAAACCTTTTGGTTAAGATTGAGGACAAGCAAGAAATTCTTGCCGAATTCAATGAATACAAACGCGCTGAGCGTCTTGTAAAAATTCTTACGCGCGAACTTAAAATTATACAGTTCGAGGCAGATATACAAAGAAAAACCAAAGATAAGATTGACGACAGCCAAAAGGAATATTACCTACGCGAACAAATCAAGGTTATTCAAAGTGAACTTGGAAACGATATTCAAAGCGACAGTGATGAACTGTATGATGAAATTATCGCAAAGAAGTTTCCAAAGGCGGTTGAAGATAAACTCTTAAAAGAACTTTACAAATTTAACAAAGCGCCATTTGGAACGCCCGAATCGACCATTCTTCGCACTTACATTGAAACTTGTCTTGAAATTCCATTCAACACATATTCAAAAGACACAACCGATGTTGCATTGGCAAGAAAAGTGCTTGATGCCGACCATTTTGGGCTTCAAAAGGTAAAGGAACGCATTCTTGAATTTATTGCGGTTAAGCAACTGAACAACGACCTTGGCAATCAAATTCTTTGTCTTGTTGGCCC
>JAZNJK010000246.1:0-7366 GCA_045578005.1 Eubacteriales bacterium
TAATGAAATAAGGGTTTATGCCGATTACCCCGACAATTATGACTGCTGGGAGTGGCAGGGATATGAGCGCGAGAAATATAAGACTATTGACGCAGTAAGTGCTGTTGACATTGTTAATGACGGTGCGCGTCTTGGAATTAAGATTGTGCGTCCGTTCCTCAAATCTACAATTACTCAAACACTTTGGTTCTATGACGACCTTGCGCAAATAGACTTTGATACTGAACTTGACTGGCATCAAAACAATCAAATGCTCAAAACTGCGTTTGATATTGATATTAATACTGACAAGGCGACTTATGAAATTCAGTTCGGCACTATTGAGCGTCCTACTCATATGAATACAAGTTGGGACAGTGCGAAGTTTGAGGTATGTGCGCACAAGTTTGCGGATATTTCCGAGGGCGACTTTGGTGTTAGCCTTATCAACGATTGCAAATACGGTCACGATATTCATAACGGACTTATGCAGTTGTCACTACTTAAATGCGGTGTTCATCCTTCTAAACGAAGTGACCACGGTGTTCATTCATTCACCTACTCTATTTACCCTCATAAGGGTGCGTTTAAGGACAGCGACACAGTTGAAAAGTCATACTTTATAAACTATCCTATGACCGTAGTTCAAGCAAGTGGAAACGAAAATCTCCTTCCATCCTCTTACTCACTTCTTACTATTGACAAGTCGAATGTTATTTGTGAGACAGTAAAAGAGGCAGAGGATACACTTGACACGGTTATCCGTCTTTACGAGAGCAAGAACATCCGCACAAAGGCAACACTTACTCTTGGATTTGAGGCTACAAAGTGCTTTGCTTGTGACCTACTTGAAAACGAACTTTACGAACTTGACATCGTTGACGGTAAAGTCAACTTTGATATCAAGGGCTTTGAACTTGTTACTCTTAAATTTAAGAAATAACTTGAAATAGTTGCTATAACTCTCGCTTATGCGAGGGTTATGGCGAATTTCTATTGACATAGCGATTATTTTATGTTATAATTTTGAACAGTTCAAAACAAAAACTGTTCAAGAGGTAAACTATTATGATGACTATGTATGAACATTTAAGGGCGGTGCGCCTTGTGTATGAGAAAATCACGAGTCCTGTGTGCAAAAAATACGGACTCAAACACTGTGAGACGGATATCCTTATGTATCTTGTAAAACATCCGTCACAGGCGACTGCTACCGATATTGTAAAAAGAGAAAATATGTCGAAATCACAGGTGTCAATGTCACTTCGTGTTCTTGAATCGAAGGGATATGTTACAGGTGAACATATTGGAAATGACAGACGCACAATCTACCTTAGGGTGAATGAGTGTGCGAGTGAGTTGATTGACGATATGGCAAGAGCGCACAAGGTTTTCGGTGAGAGCATTACTGACGGTTTTTCCGAAGAAGAACTACAAACACTCTTCTCTATGCTACGCCGTATTAAAGCGAATGTGCTTGCTCATTCTAAAAAAATCTAACTAACGGAGTTAATCATGGACAACATTCAAAATCAGGAAGTAACGAGAAAATCTCGCTTGCCTAAAAACAAGAGATTTTTCTGGTTATTCTTTATCTTTGGCATTGCTTTTGCTTTGCTTGGCGCTTCGCTCATTCCTGTTTGGGCGGAGTCAAATTTACCTTGGAAGAATTTGGGAAACGACTTTTTCAGTCTTATTTTCTTCTTTATTATTTTAGTTTATATTGTTGGTTATCTTTTCAAGCAAATTGTCCGCGAGAAAAAGGTGACTGTAAAGATACTTACCGTGTTTGAGGCAGGTTTCTTCTCCGCTATCGCTATTGGCTGTATTATGGAACAATACGATATGGTCAGTGTTGTCGGCCCTTGCACTATTGTCGGTGCTGCGCTATGGTTAAGAGGGTTTGTTTACATTGTAAAGGCTTATCTTTGCAAACACGACGAGGGCGACAAGTATCCTCTTTGGATGCTTATTGTTTCGGTTGGGCTTGTAACACTTGGCTCGATTATGATAACCAAGGATATTTTTGAAGTTTATCATATTCTTTGGGCAACGGGTGTGATTTTAATAATTACGGGACTTATTTTATTCGTTCTTGGATTTGTAAGCAAACCGAAAGTTGACAAGGCACTCAAAAAACTCAAAAAGCAACAAAAACTTCAAAAGCGCGAAGAAAAGGCGCTCAAAAAACAAGAAAAGAAAACTATCAAATCACAAGAAAAAACCGCTAAACTCGAAAGCAAAATCGAGAAAACCGAGAAAAAGTCCGAGAGCGAGGCACTGCCTCAACTTGAAGGACCTAAAAACGAGGAATCAAATAATTAATTCTTAGTGTGATGCCTCGACATCACACTATTTTTATTGGGGGATTATATGAAAGAACGACGCAGTGACTGTTTTTTCGGTGTTCATCTTGACTATCACGCAAAGCCCGAAAACAACAGGGTTCAAGGTGAAGATTTAAAGGAAGACGATATTCGTCGAATTTGTCGGACTCTAAAACCCGACTTTATTCAAATTGACTGCAAGGGGCATCCCGGTTGGGCATCTTATCCTACTAAAATCGGAAATGCTATGCCTGAATTTGCAATTGACACTCTCGCACTTTGGCGAAAAGTGACAAGAGAGGAAGGTGTGCGCCTATACATGCACTACTCGGGTGTGTATGACAGAAAATACTGTTCGGAAAATCCAAGCGAGGCAATAACTAATCCCGATGGAACAGTTTCAACGGAAACCACAAGACTTGACGGAAAATATGTTGACGACCTTTTAATTCCTCAACTTTTGGAACTTGCAAAGGTATACGAGGTTGACGGTGTTTGGGTTGATGGCGACTGTTGGATGGCGACACCGGATTTTCGTCCCGAATCACTTGCTAAATTTGAAAAGGAAACTGGAACTAACCTTGGCGGTGCTATTCCAAAATCGGAAAATGACCCGAACTATCACGAATACCGTGAATACAGTAGAGAACTTTTCCGCAAATATCTTAACCGATATGTAGATGCGGTGCATGAGGAATGTCCGTCCTTTGAAATTGCATCTAACTGGGCATTTAGTGACCATATGCCCGAGAAGGTGTGCGCAAATGTGGACTTTTTGTCGGGCGACCTTAATCCCTTGAACGGATTTAATTCGGCAAGATACGCTTCTCGTGCGCTTGCGGGGCAGGAATATGCGTGGGATCTTATGTCTTGGAATTTTAGAATTGTAATAGGCTCTCGTGGCGGATATGTGCCGAAACACCCTGTCCAAATAATGCAAGAGGCGAGTGCGGTAATTGCGACGGGCGGTGCTTTTCAAGACTACATTCCTCAACACAAAGACGGCTCACCTAATATGAGAGAACTTGAAAACCTTGCGAATGTGTCTAAATTTATTAGGGAAAGAAAAGATTTCTGTTTCCGTGGGAAACTTGTGCATCAAGCATGTCTTCTCCTTTCTACATACGACCGCTACCGTGAGTCGAAAAACTTATTCTCACGCACGGGCTTTGAGAGAACAATGGGCGTGACCTCACTGCTTTGCGACATTGGTCAATCACTCGAAGTTGTATGCGAAAGCACACTTGAAAAATACATCAACGAATACAAGATGATAGTTATACCCGAACTTTCAAATGGACTTGACGAAAAAACCGTTTCGATGCTTTATGAGTATGCGAAAAATGGCGGGGCACTTCTTCTTATCGGTTCAAACACTTGTTCGATTTTTGCAAAATATGAGTGTGCGCCATTCTCCGTTAACGGTATGGAAGAATTTATAGGTGAAGTGCTTGACAAAACGAAAGACGGACACGACAACCGTAGCAATAGCACATACATGCCATATCTTTTCGACCTTGGTGAGCGTGATTACGGTGCGTTATACTCCCCTTGTGAGATTGTTGCAAATGGACACACATGGGCAAATATATTCAAAAGAGATGTTGATGGTAAAAATGTTATCGCAACTACTGTGCCATATGGTTTAGGAAGTATAACTCTTATTGGATTTGATATTGGCTCTCAATATTTAAGCGGTGAGCAATATTTACATAGAGTTTTGATGAAAAACATCACAAATGAGTTGTATAGTCCTATTGTGCGCGTTGAAAATGTGTGTGGACGACTTGAAGTTGTTGTGCTTGAAGTTGACGGAAGGCTATGTATTCAACTTGTCAACGGAAACGGCACACACGCAAACAACTCTTGTGCAACTGATGACAACATTCCGCCTCTACTTGATATTAAACTGTCTATTGAACTGAAAAACGAGCCTAAAAAGTTGGTTTTACAACCACAGGGTGAAGAATTAGCATTCGAATACCGTGGCGGTAGGGCTACTGTTTTGATTGACAGGGTTGATATTCATGAGATTATTGAAGTTTCTTTATAAGCAAAAAGTGAAGTCATTTGACTTCACTTTTTCATTTGGTATTTGATTATTTTTTATAGCAAAGGCAAGCGCCATAACAAGCGAATGTATTGAATTTATAGCAATTTTGACATTTGTTTCGAACGCTTTTATGGACTTTTAAAGAGTCTACCCACATAAAGAAGTAGTTCCTTAAATCGGCAATAGATTTAAAATCATCAATGCTGACTTTAACATCATCGTAACAACCAAAGCACCTTGTTGCCGTGCCGTCGGGATATATGTCGATTATCGGTGAGCAAACCGAGGCTTTACCGAGAAGAAGCGACTTCTCTCTTTGCGAAATGGCGGGGAGAGTGTCGATAAACGCAAGTTCCTCGGGGGTATAGACACATTCGGGAATTATGTTACAGTCGGGACAGGGAGCAATTTTCTTTTCCTTTAATTTTTTATAGAACGACAAAAGGGTCGGTTTCATTCTGACGAAATAATTTATTGCGCCTTCGCTTTTATCATTTGGGATTGACACGCTAAAACGCACACGACTAAAACCAAAATCAGATGCGATTTCTATAAATTCATCAACATTTTGGTTTTCCTTGTAGAGATTTATGCCGAGGGTAATGTTATTTTTCATCCCTCTTGAAATTAGGTTTGAAATATTCTCTTTTATCTTTTCCACATTATCAAGTCCTATATCCTCGCTTGAATTGAGGTTTACAAGGATTTGGATTTTTGGGTGACAAAGTGCGTCAATATGGCGGTCAATAAACACGCCGTTTGTGAAGACGGTGACAGTCCAAAAGCGCATATCCGCCTTTAAAATATCAAGGACTGTGTCTATATTCTTATATATTAGAGGCTCACCACCGATAAGACCTATCTCACCGTCGGGGGCGATGAAGTCGAGAGTTTTTTCAAGTTTTGACATATCAAAATCCGCACTTTGCGATGATGTAAAACCGTCGGCAAAGCAATACGGACATTTTAGATTACATTTTCCGAGAAGAACGATATTTGCCATTTTTCTCTCCTTTTTTAAAGATGTTTTACTTATTGTATCACATTTACAAATTCGTTTCAAGTGAGTATTGATTTTTACTTTGAAATATGATAAAATATTTATATACAATTTTAGTTAAAGGAGTCTTTTTATGAATTACACCATTGAAAACGAATTTCTATGCGCTAAAATAAACGAGCGTGGCGCGGAACTTATTTCTCTTGTTTCCAAAAATGACGGTTGCGAATACATTTGGCAAGGAGATGAGAAATATTGGACGGGGCATTCTCCTATTATGTTCCCTATTTGCGGTAGACTTATTGACGGTAAATACACTTACAAAGACAAGGAATATGAACTTGGCTGTCACGGATTTGCAAGGCATAGCAAGTTTGAACTTTTCTCCGCTAAAAACGATGAAATTACACTTGCTTTGAAATCAAGTGAGGAGTCGAAGGCTATTTATCCATTTGATTTTGTTCTTTATGTTACATTTTCTTTGAAAGGTCCTGCGCTAACTACAAGTTACAAGGTAGTTAACACGGACGAAAAGGAACTTATTTTCACACTTGGAGCGCACCCTGCCTTTAATGTTCCGCTTACCAAAGGTGAGAAATTTGAGGACTACTATATCGAATTTGCTCACGAATGCGATGCCATTACTCTTTCGATGAATGAAAAATGCTTCCTTGACGGAAACGATGCGCCTTATATGAGTGGGGCGATTAAGAGAATTGACCTTGACCACTCGCTATTTGATATTGATGCAATATTCCTTTACAACACGGCAAAGAAAGTTTCGCTTTTGTCAAGCAAGTCGAAAAAGAGTGTTACACTCACATTTGACAATTTCAAATATCTCGGTCTTTGGCACAAACCACAAAGCGATGCGCCTTATGTTTGCATTGAGCCTTGGTGCGGTTGCCCCGATAAAGACGGTGGGGTTGGCGCGCTTGAAGACAAGTTTGATATGATGAGATTGCCCTGTGGCTACTCTTACACTAACAAATATAAAATTGAAGTTAAATAACTTAAAAAGTCTATCGCACTTGCGATAGACTTTTTGATTTTATTTGATTTTAAAATTACCATTCCTCGCGCCAACGCTCGGTAATATCCTCTGTAATTTCGGGGTATCCGGCATCAATTGCGATGTCCTCAATGAAGTAGCAAAGTTTATAACTTATGCTTTCAGTGTCGTTTTTACTGCCTTCAAGCATACAATAATCACTCTTTCTATTTACCTTATTGATAGCATAGATGAGTTTTTTCATTTGCTTTAAAATCTTTTCCTCTTTTCCTTTTAGTTTGGAAAGAGTTTTTGCGTATTTAATAACGAGTTTTCTAACTTCCATTACCTGTCGGGAGTTAAAACCGCAGTCGTCATCACTGTTTCTTTTTTCAATTAGTGGTTCGATTATTTCATCGTCAAGTCTTTTCTTATATTGTTTAAGTTCCATCATTTACTCCTATGGTGTAGTTTGCGATATTGGGTTATAACGAATTAGCCGATATGCTCCATACCGCAGTCGATGATTGTTCTAACATGCTCATCGGCGAGTGAGTAAATCATTGTCTTTCCTCTTCTTCTCGACTTTACAAGTCCGCTTGTTTTAAGGACTCTCAATTGGTGAGATACTGCGGATTGGGTGATATCAAGGAATGCTGAAATTTCACTAACATTCATTTCACTTTGGGTAAGGGCGCAAAGAATTCTAACTCTTGTGCCGTCTCCAAAAACTTTGTAAAGGTCTGCAAGAGCATCGAACAGTTCATTATTTCTAAGTATCGCTTCTTTAATTTTTGAAACATTTTCGTTTTCCATAATGATTCTCCTTTAATGATTGATAAGTTTTCTCTCAAATTCATATGATTTATCTAACATATGAATAGATGTTCACGCATTCATTATTATATATTGACATTTTTAGTTTGTCAAGTCCTTTTTGAAAGTATTTTTAATAATTTTTTAACTCTTTGCGTAATTTATAAAAAAAGTATTGAGATTTTTCCAACAATATGATA
>JAZNJK010000247.1:0-3134 GCA_045578005.1 Eubacteriales bacterium
GGTATGCCTCAGCATCTGCTTTGAGTTTTTGAAGAATCATTGCGGAAATTTCTTGTGGGGTGTAGGTCTTACCGTCTACGCTCACCTTATAATCTCTGCCCATTTCTCTCTTGATTGAACTGATAGTTCTGTCAGGGTTTGTGATTGCTTGACGCTTTGCTACCTGACCTACCATTCTTTCGCCTGTCTTAGAGAATGCGACAACTGAAGGTGTTGTTCTTGATCCCTCGGGATTTGGGATTACGACGGGTTCACCACCCTCGAATACTGATACACATGAGTTTGTTGTTCCTAAGTCAATTCCTATAATCTTTGCCATAATTTTATTCCTCCGTTTATGGTTAATTTTTATTTTAGTTTGCGACTTTTACCATCGCATATCTTATTACTCTTTCTTTATAGAGATATCCTTTTTGGAATACCTCAACGATTTCGCCCTCGCCAAGATTTTCATCGTCTATGTGCATTACTGCATTATGGAAGTTTGGATCGAAGGTCTTTGTTTCGATTTCGGTAACGCCCATTTTATTTAGCGTTTCCTTCATTGATGAGATTATGAGATTTATTCCCTCGCTCATCTTTCCGTCGGTTGTGAATGCGGTAATTCGCTCAATATTATCAATGATTGGCAAAATTCTACTTACTGCATCGCTGTATGCATCGGCATATATTCCCTCTCGCTCCTTTTGAGTGCGTTTTCTAAAATTCTCATACTCGGCAAGGGTGCGTAGGTATTTGTCGCTAAGGTCGGTGCATTTTGCTTCAAGTTCAGTGATTTTCGCATCACGCTCATCTACTGCTTCGTTTGATGCGTTTTCATCAAGTTCACTTTCGTTTATCTTTTCTTCGTTCATGAGTTCCTCTTTTCTTTTTCTTTCGCTACGGTATCGGGCAATAGATTGATTTCAGACAAGTTATTGATTTCCGCCGAAAGTTTATCTATTGTTGCAAGCACTTTGGAATAATCCATTCTACAAGGACCGATTATTGCAATTGCGCCTATTGTCTTTCCGCCGAGTTTTAGGTTTTTATAGATAAGTGTTGAGTTATCCATAATTTTAACCATATTCTCGCTACCGATAAAGACTTTCGTTTCATCATCGCTTTGGTCGATTGTGCTAACTGCCCTTATTATATCGCTCTTATCCTCGATACTTGATATCATTTGTTGGAGTCTATCAAGGTTTTTATACTCGGGGTATTGGAGTAGGCGGTTGAGTCCTTCAAATCTAACTTCCGAGCCGAGTTCATTCATCGTTTCGTAGATGTTCTTAACGGTGAGTCCTACAAGTTCGGGACAGTCGGGCAAGCGCTCCTCCATTTTCATAATGAGCGAGATGTTCATATCATCTACGCTGATACCGACAAGCGATTCGTTCAAGGCAAGTGACAAGCGCTCAACCATTTCTCTTGTTATTTCGAAACTTGGCTTGATGTTTTTAGTCTTTACAGCATCGGAGCCGAGTGCAACCATTACAAGAATGAAACTGTGCGGGTCAAGATACATTGTTTCGTATCTTCTTATCGCTATGCTTGACGGACGCGGACGAAGGGAAAGTGCGGTATAATTTGTCATTGCCGATGCGGCTTTGCGGGCGTTTTCGAGAATTTTGTCAATCTCGGACATTTTGACCGATAGCATTTCGCTAAGGTCCTCAGCCTCCTTGGTAGTCATATCATACTGATGAACAAGGGTGTCAACATAGAAACGGTAACCAAGTTCCGACGGAATGCGTCCTGCCGAGGTGTGCGGTTGTTCGAGATAACCGAGTTCTTCAAGTTCCGCCATTTCATTACGGATTGTTGCCGAGGAATATTGAATTTTTGCCTCTTGTGTAAGATACTTTGAACCAACGGGCTCACCATTCTTAATATGCGCTTCGATTATCGCTTTTAAGATAAGTTTCTTTCTCTCGCTAAGTTCGGTGTAATCAAATCCCATATTTTCCTCCTTTTTCATCCGTTTTTTGTTCGCATTTTGTTCAACTTTTATTCAAAATTCGTTGCTTTTATGCGGTTTTAGAGGTTTTAGCACTCGAAAGCCTTGATTGCTAATCTCTATACATAATATATCACTTATTTTGCACCTTGTCAATAGGTTTTATGAAAGTTTTTTAAAAATTTTAGCAATCTTGCCCTTTTAGTGCTAAAATGGGTTTTTTCGTGATTTTTTGCGCTTTTTAGGTGGATTTTGGGCGGTTTTTATCATTATTAATTATTAGTTATGCGTGTGCGGGCGCGCCTATGGGAAGTTTTTTATCAATTAATATTGACTTTTAGGCTATTTGGTGGTAAAATAACAAAAAAAGATATGGAGGTATTTATGACCAAATCTTCATTTGACATAAGAAAAATTACCGTTTTAGGTATTCTTACCGCTATTGTCGTTGTTTTACAACTTATTGGAAACTATGTTGCTGTGCCTATTGGTGCGGTGTCCGTTTCCATTTCACTTTCATTAATTCCTATTGTAATTGCATCTACTATGCGTGGACCTTTTGCGGGTGGTTGGCTCGGATTTGTTTCCGCTATTGTTATTTTGCTTTTCAACGGTGCGACATTCTTCCTCGGATTAAATCCGTTTGGCACTATCGTTACCGTCCTTGTAAAAGGTATTGCAAGCGGTCTTTGTGCGGGATTTGTTTACAGTTTCTTCTCTCGCATTGGCGGTAAATATTTAGGTGTTATTTTGGCATCAATTGTTTGCCCTGTTGTAAACACGGGACTGTTCTTCATCGGTGGACTTATATTCTTCTTCGATGTTTTACCACTTGTTGCGCTTGGCGCGGTTATCAACTTCTCATTTGAACTTGTTGTAAACTTGATTTTTAGCACATCAATAGTTAGAATTATCGATGTTGTTGAAAAGAAGTAAGAAAATTAAAAATGTTTATTAAAAAAAACTCGCTCATATGAGCGAGTTTTTGTTTTTAATATTCAAATTTGATTGTTTGTTTAAGTTCAGCGGATTTGAACGCTTGCTCCATTATTTTAAGGACAAGGCGGACTTGGTCGTGAGTTACGATTTGAGCCTCTTCTCCGTCGATTGCCTTCACTACATTACGGTAGAAGTCGTGAACATCGCTCTTTGGAATGTCAAGTTCATACTCGTCAAGAGTTACGCTGTCACGAGG
>JAZNJK010000248.1:0-2704 GCA_045578005.1 Eubacteriales bacterium
ACATGGCTACGATCCGACTTAGTGAACTTACAAGGGTGAGAGGGGTGCATATTGCGATATGTGTTGCAAGTTTTGCCATAAGAATGGTTTTAGGTGCTATCGGGCAAGTTTGAAGTATCCATAGGTTTTTATCTTCGAGTGAGATTGACGGGGTTGAAACGAAGTTCATTGACGCAATAAAAGTTATCGCCATTGAAACTGCGGTCGGCAAAACTCTTGCAACGATAGGCTCTTGCTCTAATATTGGAAGAAGTTCAGGACTTGTAAGGGCGAACATTACTGCGACAATAACGCTCATAACATTACCTATTCCCGCATTTAAAATGTATGCGGACGAGGTGAAAAATCTTTTGATTTCCTTATTGAAGAGGGCGACAAATTGGCTGTTTGTCTTTTCGCTCTTTTCTTTATATGCAATTTTCTTCTCGCCTTTTTTGGTTGTTATGATTTTAATAAAACTGCGGTTAAGAATGTAAATCGTTATAAGTGCGGGAATAACGGCGCACAAAATGACATATAGAAGGTTTAAGAAATTGCCGTCTGACATTGCGCTACCGCACCAATAGAATATGAGTGAATTTTTGAAACCCGAAAGGTCGATTGCCATATTTTCATCAAATTCGCCTGAGCCGACCATTCCACCAAACGATCCGCACACCCACATATAAACACCTAAGAATAAGATGGTGAACAAAACGGATATGAGTGTTTTATTCCTTATTTTTGAGGAAATTATTGAAATTATCCACGCAAGAAGGACGGAGAGGGTAAGGCTAAGAAGTGGGAGCATAATTGCAACGACAAGGGTGCAAAATGCCTGTGGGAATGTCCAACCTGCAACGAGAGTATGCACTGCGATATAAGGGAGCATTATAACCGCTTCAAGCGCGTAATTTACAATAAGAAGCAGGACTACTCTACTTATAAAGATGTATTTCGGTGGGATTGGCATTGAAAGAAGAAGGTCATTATCCTTACTTTCAAAAATTTGAGTTTTAGTTGTGAAAACACTACCTAAAAGGCAAAGTGAAACGGTCAAAATACTAATTATTGTTGGGGCAAACCACGCATCGCCTGTTTCAGATGCAAGCATTTCCATACCGAAACAAATCATTCCCATCGCAAACATCAAATAGCAAACGAGAAATGCGAAAAGAATGATGAGAAAAATACCGAGTGCCTTGGGGCGCGGTTTTTTATTCGCCTTTTTCGTGCCTGTGTTCGAAATCGAGGCAAAAAACGCGCTGATTTTTGATTTTATAAGAGTTTTAAGCATCGGCATCCTCCAATTCAAGGAATACGCTTTCAAGACTTTCGTCGCCCTTTACCTCTTCCATTGAGCCACTTCTAACAAGTGCGCCACCTTTAATAATTGCGATTTTATCGCAAATTTTTTCGGCTACATCAAGCACATGAGTTGAGAAGAAGATTGCTCCACCGTTTTCGCAAATGCGTTTCATTTCCTCTTTGAGAAGGAATGATGCTTTTGGGTCAAGACCAACAAACGGCTCATCCATTATAAGAAGTTTTGGATCGTGAATTAGGGCGGAGATGATTGCTATCTTTTGTTTCATACCGTGTGAGTATGATGAGATAGGTTGAGCGAGGTTTTCGGTGATTTCAAGCATATCGCCATACTTTTTAATTCTTTCCTCTCTATCTTCTTTTGACACACCATAGATGTCAGCGATGAATTTGAGGTATTTTATTCCGCTCATAAATTCGTAGAGGTCGGGGTTATCAGGGATATATGCAATTTGCTTTTTGCACTCGATAGGGTCGTCCTTTATTGACTTACCATTTATATAAATTTCGCCCTCATCAAAACCCAAGAGTCCTACGCACGATTTTATCGTTGTAGTTTTTCCTGCGCCATTGTGTCCGATGAATGCGAACATCTCTCCCGGTTGTATATGAAGGCTAAGATTATCAACCGCCTTTTTCTCGCCGTATTTCTTTGTTAGGTTTTCAATTTTAAGCATTTCTTTCTCCTTTTATAAGTGTTTTTAATTTTTCCTTCATTAAATAATATACATACACACATATATATTAACACAAATATTTTAATATGTCAAGTAAAACAAAAGCCTCCATCCGCTTGGATGAAGGCATAAGTATTCTATTTTATTAACCGAAGAAGTCAGCGCCAACATCAATTGATGGGTTTCCGCTTTCGTCCTCGCCGATTTGGATGCTCTCCTTTTGCTCATCGGTCAAGTTTCCCCAGTTCAAGATATTGCCAAGTGACAAGGTGATAACATCCTCAGTTTGTATTTCATTTATTTCAATTTCAGGTCTAATATATCTCATTTTGAAATGTCCTCCGTGGAAAAATGTCAGAAAAAGTCTTTACACGGCATAATATGCCCATAATTTCTTTACATAGTAAGTATATCACACTATGTTTTGTTTGTCAACATTTTTTTAAAATTTTTTCAAAAAATATAATATTATGGACTCTTTTCGTCAAGTAAGAGTTATCCACCCACCAAAAAATCCTCCGATTGCTCGGAGGATTTTTGTTTATTACTTGTTGTCGTCGCTATAAAGTGCAGTGAACTTAACAAGACGCTCATATTTAGCCTTTGCGTTTGCTTCAGCCTTAGCAAAGAGATCTTGCGCTCTTTCTGGGAACTGTTGAGCAAGACGGCTGTAACGAGTTTCGCTTGTGATGAATGCCTTATAGTCGCCGGTTGGCAAGTCG
>JAZNJK010000249.1:0-6897 GCA_045578005.1 Eubacteriales bacterium
GTCCTGCCGATACTTTATACTACCAGCGTAAATTATATATTTCGCGTGCGTGCGCGTGTGGGGGAAGTAGTCAAAGAGAACGAATGAACCAGCCTCATAGCGTCGCAGTGTCTCGGTGGAGGAACGGACAGGCTGGCACAAGCGCAGAAAAAGCGAGACACAGAGAAGCAATGAGACGGCAAAACCGCACACAGAAAAAGGCGAAAAAGGGTATTTACCTTTCAACCCTTGTATGATATAATGATGTGGGAGGGATTAACAATGACGGAGATTTTGACGCAAAGAGATTTGTTTTCAGCACAGGGAAACTATGTAGCAAAGGGAAATGACTTGATACAGAAAAGCCGTTATTCTCTTTCGCTTATGGAACAGAAAGCCGTGCTATTTATCATAAGCAAGATAACCCCTTATGATGAACCCAACAAAGAATATGTTTTCAAAATCAAAGATTTTGTGAAAACTTGTAATTTCAATACCAGTAGCGGAAGATATGCCGATTATCTTGTTTCAATAATGGAAAGCATAGCCGAAAAGGTTATTGTGATTGAAACAGAACCGGGAAAAAGGCTTGTAGCAAATTGGTTTTCGTCGGCAGAGATTGACGAAAAAACGAATACAATAACAATCACTTTTGATAGAAAACTAACCCCGTATCTGTTTCAACTCAAATCTTTCTATACTCAATATCGCCTTGAATATGTGTTAGCAATGAAAAGCAAGTATTCTGTGCGGTTGTATGAGTTATTGAAAAGTGTAAAATACATCGGGTATAAATACCGCATATCCCTTGATGAATTGAGGGAAAAAATAGATTGTTTAGATAAATACCCGAATTACAAAGATTTTCGTCTGTATGTGCTTGATAAGGCAATCAAAGAGATAAACGCCTATACAGATATAAAAGTATCTTTCAAAGCATACAGGGAAGGTAAAAAGGTAAATATCATTGAGTTTATCTTACTATCCGCAGAGTTTGACGAAGTAAGGCAACAGAACAGGCGGGAAAAGTTGGGGGAAATGAAGCGTGATTGATGGTTTGATGACGGTAGCGGAATACGCAAAGGAACATAACCTATCAAAAACAAAAGTTTATAAAATGATGGCGGGTGAATTGGCGGGGAGAGTTGAAACCCGCAAGGGGATAAAGTATATCCGCATAGAAGAAATACAGAGAGAAGAAGAACCCGCAAGAGAAGAACCCCCGCAACCCGTTTTTGTTGAGGAACAGCAACCAACAGCACAGCAAACACACAACACGGAGGAAGGGAAAGAACCCCCCGCCATTGGCACAGAAACAGCCTCACAACGCATTGAGGCATTAGAGGCTGAATTAGTCAAGGCAAGGGAGGAAACCGCACAGGAGAGGCAAAGAAACGCCGAATTGACGCAAGAAATTATTAGCCTCACCCGTGAAGTGCTGGAATTGACGAAAAACGCGCAGATTTTGACGGGACAAGCACAGCAACAACAAAAGCAAATCCTGCTATTGGAGGATGGCAAGAGGGTGAAGCCGTGGTATCAAAGACTTTTCGGCAGGAAGAAGAACCCCGCAGATTTAGGGTTATAATAGCCGGGACACGGTATTTTAATGATTATGCGGGTTTGTGTGCCGTTTGTGATAGGCTATTGGCTGATAAGGTAAAACAGGGTTTTCAAATTGTCATAGTGTCCGGGGGTTGTGTTGGTGCTGATTTGATGGGTGAAGCCTACGCAAAGGAAAGAGGACACAATATAGAGAGATACCCGGCACAATGGGGAAAGTATGGGAAAAAAGCCGGGTTATTGAGAAATGCGGAAATGGCAAACAATGCTGATGCTTTGATAGCCTTTTGGAATGGTGAGAGTAGAGGAACCCGGCATATGATAGAGACGGCACGCGAGAAAGGGTTAGCCGTCAGGATACATAGATATAAATAAAACACCCCCTCACACAAGGAATGGTGAGGGGGTTTTGTTGTATGCTATCACAACAGGCATTGTAGCAGTATTGCGGGAAAGGGAAAGGGTTTATTCTTCGTCCTTGCGCTTGAAATCAGCGAACAGAGACAAAGCGGAAACCTTTGCTTTCTTATCGGCTTTCTTTTCCGGCTTACCTTCTACGATGATTTTTCCTGCCTTTTCGTAGGTATCAACGAACCACGCAACGGCTTTGCGGTGGTTATAGGTTTCTTTCGTATCACTGCCGGGGATTGCTACGCGCTTCATCTTCGGGATGACTTTATATGTGCCGTCCTTCTGCTTACGACGAACCATCTTTTGCTTATCGGTGCCGGGATGGCAGTCAGGAACAAGCATAGTATCGCCGACAAGTTCAATACAGGCATCGTAGAAATCAGCCTGTTCTTCCTTCGTCGCATTGTCCTTCATAAAGTCAAAAATGGCTTCACGGGTGATTTTGCGATACTGATACACGGGGATTTTCTTTTCAGCCATTGTTTTATACCTCCCATTGGCTTTTGTAGTATTATAACGCCTTTTGTCTGTTGGTGTCAAGCGTCTATTTAGCACGCTACGGAGACGGTATTAAAACAGCGTCTATAAATATTCTAAAAATATTTTGTAGCCGTCTATATAAAACTATTGACATTTAGAGACTTTTATAATATACTATAAGAGAACCACAACCAACAGCAAAGGAAAGGAAGGGTATCACAATGGCAGATATTAAATACAAGCGTATCTCGCATAAAACACAAAGCCTTATCCGTCAGGAAACAGACGACGCGAATTATGATAAGGTTTTCACCGACATAGCAAGCGGAAAGGATACAAACCGTCCGCAACTACAAGCAATGTTGGAGTATGTGCGCGAAGGTGATACCCTCACAGTTGAAAGTTATAGCCGACTGGCAAGAAATACGGCTGATTTGTTGGCTATTGTTGAGAGGCTGAATGAAAAAGGGGTTATCCTCATCAGCAAAAAAGAAGGTTTGAATACCTCAACACCAACAGGAAAATTGATTTTGACTATGTTCGGCGCATTGGCAACCTTTGAGCGTGAATGTATGTTGGAGAGACAACAGGAAGGATACAAGGCAAGGTTAGAGGCAGGCTTACCCGTGGGACGCCCCGCCATTGAGATTGATAAGAAGTTTCGTGCGGTGGTAAAAAGGTGGCGTGATGGTGAGATAACTGCCGTTGAAGCCTATACGGAATTGAAGGTATCAAAGGCATTTTTCTACAAGGCAGTAAAGAAACACAACCTTTGAGGGAGGAAAACCGCAAATGAGACGATACAAAACCACGATTGAGGAAGAATTAGCAAAGGCACACGCGCCGGAATTGACATTGGTGTTTCACTCAAAGGCATACACACGGCGGGGAGTTAATAAAGCGATTGATACCGAATATGATACAGGTATGACGATGTATCCAACAGAGAAAGACTTTATCCGGGATATAGGACAAGGCATAATCACCTTTCATAAAAACGGTTTCATTGTGTGGGGTGATGATAGAGATTATCACTTTTGAAAATATATGCGGGAGTTGATAATATCATAATATCAAATAATTTTCTTATTATCAACTTATCGCGGATTGTATCTAACAATAGAGTGTGGGTGTGTCAGCACACCCGCACTTTTTTTGACAATGAAAAAATATTTTGTTATAATATAATTAACAAAAACGGCGGGACAAAGTAAGTTAAAGAAATAACAACAATTTTCAAGTATGATAGCGGGAAAGATGCTTTGATATAGATATATAGACGGATGACAAATAAAGGTGTTATCCGTCTATTGTTTTTTCGGCTATTGGTTGATATGTTTCAAACAAATAAACCCCGCAAGAAAGGATGTTTTATAATGACGCAAGATAGAATTAAAATGGGTATTGAGAAATGGCACAATGATTATCTTACACCTTATAGCAAGATAGCACAGAAAGCAGAGGTATCCCCGCAATTTCTCAATATGTTTTTGAAGGGTGAAAGACGATTAGGCAGAGATACAGAGAAAGTATTTACTGCGATATTGGAGGAAATAGGGTTATGACTATAACAGAGATGAAAAGCAAGCAAAAAATGCTGATGGAACAACTAAAAGAAATAACGGCTATGATTGAGGAATACGGCACAGGCGGGTTATGCTTGAAGGATAGAGACGCAATGTTTCGCAAATGGAGTTTAGCCGAATAGAATAGATTGTATGTGATTAACGACAAAGCATATCAATGGTTTATAGATAACCCGCAAGCAACTATTGAGGAATACAACAGCCAACAGGCAAAACATAATAAAATTGTATTGGAGTGATAAACAATGATATTTGAGAGACACAAAAGAAACTTGCTTAATAGTATAAGCAATAAGAACCCGCAAGAGAGTTATATAGAGGAAAAGCGGATAAGAAAAGAAGAACGATAGGCAGACAGCGATTTTCGCAAAGAGTTAGATAATACTATTTCGCGTGCCTTGAAAGATATTTTCAAGGGTTGGAAGTGATAGCAAGTGCCGAATAAGTTTTAGCAATAGATGGCTATTGGAAAGATAGGAGAATAGGCAATAGCAAAACATTACCGATAGCAAGGTTGTATTGTGGTGGATGTATCAGCAGATAGAGGATATCAAGAGATAGATATAGATTTACTGATAAATGGTTAGACTGTTGAAATTAAGACTGATTATAATATCCATCGTTATGGCAACTTATGCGTTGAATTAGTATCAAATGATAATGAAGATAGATACAAAGCAGGATGGTTTTTCACAAGTGAAGCAAAGGTATTTATCTTTTATTCGCCATAGCAGAATAAGTCCTATCAAGTATTGAGAAAAGATTTATAGAGGCTTTATGAAGAACATAGAGAATGTTTCACAGAAAAGCACACTATAACAAGAGAGTTTGATAATATCTATAAAAAAAGTATCATCGCTATAATACCCGCCGAAACAGTAAAAAAATACTGTCATAGTTATAGAGAGGTTGATATAGATGTTTGAATATGGTTATTATGATATCGCTGAATACTACGATGAAAGCCAATAGCAAAAGATACAAGAGGCAATCAGAGACGGCGAAAAGAAACTAAACAAGAAGAAAAAAGAAACTATCTATGATAGAGAATATATGTTTTGATATGCCACAATAAAGAAAAGGTGTGCGGGGTTTGTGCTATGAGTATGGAAATAGTATGGAGACAACCCCCGCACACTTTTCTATATTATGTCATATCAAAGAAAGGAATGATATCTATGTCATACACAAGAAGAATACCGCTAACAGATGATTTTTTATATTATCGTATCCCTGATTTAATTTATGGATACATCCAGCACAAAGCAACATACAACCCGAATACAGAATAGTTATATATCACGGCTGACAACCTCCGAAAACACAAAAAAATATTAGAAGTGTTATGCGATTGTAGCCGACGCACAATAGATAGACAGTTAGAAATGCTGATAAAAGCGGGGTTTATTATTGAAACCACAAACGGCAAAGAATGTATCTATGTTGTTTCTACTGTTGGCGATAAATGGCAGATTATAGATTTTGATATGTTGGAGTATCTGCTAAACACACGAAACAACAATGTTATCAAAGTATATGCGTATCTACTCAACAAATATTTGTGGAAGTAGGAAAACGGCACACACTATATCTTTACTATTGGAGAGTTAGCCGAAATGTTAGGATACACCACAAAGCAGAGAGACACAAACAAAATGATAGAGACTATTTTAGAAAGCCTTTTAAGAGAGGGTATTATAAAATGGCGTGAAGTGATAGAAGGGTATGAGGTAGGGGAAAAGGTTGTGCCACGCATACGAAAAGAGTTAATGTTTGTAGCATAGCACAAAGAGGAATTACCGAAAATCACTATTGAGAGGGTAAGTGTTTCACCTACAAAGAAAAAGTAAGACAAAACGAAATACCGCGAGAGACATTTTGAAATACCACGATTGAGACAAAGTGAAATACCGCGAGAGACAAAATGAAATACCGTTCTTTATAGTATAGGGGGGATAGTTTTTATCCCCCTTATTGTTTTTTTATAGTGTCTGCGACGCAACAAGAGAAATAGCCAACAGGGGAAAACTGACAGGATAGCCGGTTATGGATGAATGGCGGGGGTGAGGGTATGTGTCGGAGATGACGAAAAAAGAGGGGTATGCCGTAAAAGCCACAAAAACCCCTCTAAAATCGTTTCTGCGGTTAGGGTGGGGTGATACACGACTATTAGCGCAGAGGGGTGTTAGAACGCAAAATTGACGGCAAAGAACGCAAACCCCCGGCTATGTTTCGGGATTTTTAGATTTTTCGCACAGAAATGGGGTTATGCCAGGCACACACAGCGACGAAATGATTTTTTTGTTTGTGGTTTCGTGGTATCTAAACACCCCAACAAAACGACGCCATTTCCGCAAGGGGTTTTCTTATGTCTGCCTATTGGGAGATTTAGTGCGAATTATCAGGCTTATTAGATAGCCATTATCAAGGGATTATCTGCCGATGTAGCGACACAATGAGGACACAAGCACAATATGGGGTGGGGTGGGGTTTTCGCCTCGCACTAAATCTCCCAATACCTCGCACTAAATCTCCCAATACTCGCACTAAATCTCCCAGCAAAGGCAGGAAAAAGGCTTTTTCATTCGCACAAAACCTCCCAGCAATCGCACTAAATCTCCCAGCAATCGCACTAAATCTCCCAGCAAGAAACCACAATTTTTCTGGAATAACATTATATCGCGCGCGCGCACGCGCACCCGCCAAGTATTATAAATATCTCAAAGTATTATAGTGTGTCCTGCCGATACTTTATACTACCAGCGTAAATTATATATTTCGCGTGCGTGCGCGTGTGGGGGAAGTAGTCAAAGAGAACGAATGAACCAGCCTCATAGCGTCGCAGTGTCTCGGTGGAGGAACGGACAGGCTGGCACAA
>JAZNJK010000250.1:0-5741 GCA_045578005.1 Eubacteriales bacterium
TAGCCTACGTGACCGTTGCCGTCACCTACAACCATAAGTGCAGTGAAGCGTGCGATACGACCACCCTTTACCGTTTTGGATACACGGTTGAGTGCAACCATTTTTTCTTGAAGATCAAGGGTTGCTGCGTCAATCTTTGCCATTTTAAATTTCTCCTCTTGTTTAATTTTAGTGTTGTGAATTAAACAGTGTACAAACCGATGCCTGCTGGCGAGAATTAGAACTTAAGTCCGCCTTCTCTTGCGCCGTTTGCAAGCTCCGATACACGTCCGTGATAAACATAACCGCCACGGTCAAATACTACTGTGTCGATTCCCTTTGCGAGTGCCTTTTCAGCGATCATAAGACCAACCTTCTTAGCAGCCTCTTTGTTGCTTCCGATTCCTTCGAAGCCAGCCTCCTGAGTAGAAGCGGAAACGAGTGTTACTCCTGCTACATCATCGATGATTTGGCAAGAGATGTGCTTGTTTGAGCGATATACGCAAAGACGAGGACGCTCAGCTGTTCCTGAAATCTTTCCACGAACTCTTGCGTGTCTCTTAAGACGTTGCGCATTGCTATCTTTTCTTGATACCATTTTTGTCGTCTCCTTTCATTATTTACCAGTCTTACCGGCTTTACGGCGAATCTTCTCGCCTTCATATTTGATACCCTTGCCCTTGTATGGTTCAGGTGCTCTCTTAGAACGGATAAACGCTGCTGTTTCGCCAACGAGTTGTTTATCAATTCCCTTAACGATGATAGTGTTAGCATCAGGTGCTTCGAATGTAATTCCCGCTGGTGCTTCAACAACTACTGGATGTGAATATCCGAGTGTGAGGTTGAGGTTCTTACCTTGAAGTGCTACTCTGTAGCCTACGCCGTTAACTTCGAGTTTCTTTGAGTAACCCTCGGTAACGCCTACTACCATGTTATTAATGAGAGTTCTTGTAAGACCATGAAGTGCACGGTCTTCCTTTTCGTCAGATGGACGGGAAACGCTGATTACATTTCCTTCCATTGCAACGATCATTCTATTGTGATAGTTAAATGTTAATGATCCCTTAGCACCCTTAACTGTAATTACAGAGTTAGCGGAGTCAATGTTAACATCAACGCCTGCAGGAACATTAATTGGAGCTCTTCCGATTCTTGACATGTCCTTTTCCTCCTATTACCAAACAAATGCGAGAACTTCGCCGCCGACATTTTCACGTCTTGCTTTTTTGTCTGTCATGATGCCTTTTGATGTGGATACGATTGCGATGCCAAGACCGTTCATAACCTTTGGCATATCTTCGCAGTTAGAATAGATTCTAAGACCTGGCTTAGAAACTCTACGAATACCATGGATTACTCTTGCCTTGCCTTCGTATTTAAGTGTGATTCTGATAACGCCTTGCTTGCCGTCCTCGATAACGGATACAGCCTTAATATAGCCTTCCTCGAGAAGAATGTCAGCAATTGCCTTCTTCATATTTGAAGCAGGAACGTCAACTGTTTCGTGTTTTGCACTGCTCGCATTTCTAATTCTTGTGAGCATATCTGCGATTACATCTGAAATTTGCATTGTTATTTCTCCTTTTATGCAAGTTAATTATTCTTGCTACCACCCGATTGGGTGATGGCATATCGGTGGTTAAACTATTGTTTCCTTCCGATAGATGGAGTAGTTGGTCTTACCAACTTGCTTTCTTTACGCCTGGGATTTCTCCTGCGTATGCTCTCTCACGGAAGCAAATACGGCAAATGCCATACTTACGAAGGTAACCGTGAGGTCTGCCACAGATCTTGCAGCGGTTGTATTCTCTTGTGGAGAATTTCTGCTTCTTCTGCTGTTTGAGAACCATTGCTTTCTTAGCCATTTTAAATCCTCCAATTATTTCGCAAATGGAGCGCCCATAAGTGTAAGGAGCTCTTTTGCTTCTTCGTCGGTATTTGCGGTTGTTACGAATGTGATATCCATACCGCGAATCTTGTCAACCTTATCGTATTCGATTTCAGGGAAAATCAATTGCTCACGAAGACCCATTGAGTAGTTTCCTCTACCATCGAAGCCGCTTGGATTGATACCCTTGAAGTCACGAACTCTTGGGAGAGCGAATGTGAAGAGTCTATCCATAAACTCAAACATTCTTTCGCCACGGAGTGTAACCTTAACACCAATCTTTACACCCTCACGGAGTTTAAAGTTAGCAACGCTCTTCTTAGCGTAGGTAGGAACTGCCTTTTGTCCTGCGATAAGTGAAATTTCCTCTACGATTTTGTCGATAACCTTTGAGTTATCTTTTGCATCGCCCGCACCAACGTTGATAACGATCTTATCAAACTTTGGAATTTGCATTGGGCTCTTGTATCCGAACTTGCTCATGAGAGCAGGAGCAACTTCGTTCTTATAAAGATCTCTAAATCTTGCCATTGTTAGTTACCCCCTATTAAAGTTCCTTTCCGCATTTTGCGCAAACGCGGATCTTTTTGCCGTCCTCAATCTTATGTGCAACTCTAACGCCCTTGTCGCAGTTCTTGCAATAGATTTGAACTTTGGATGCATACATAGCACCCTCAACTTTGATGATACCGCCAGTTTCGCCCTGTCTTCTTGGTTTTGTGTGCTTTGTTACGATGTTAGCACCCTTTACAATAACCTTCTTTTCGTCTGGGCTTACTGCGAGAACCTCACCCTTAACACCCTTATCGTCTCCGGAGATAACAATAACGGTATCGCCTGTTTTAACATGCATTTTATTCATTATTATTTCCTCCTAATTAAAGAACTTCAGGTGCGAGAGAGAGTATCTTTGTGAATTCTTTTTCACGAAGTTCTCTTGCTACTGGGCCAAAGATACGAGTTCCTCTTGGGCTCTTATCTTCCTTAACGATAACTGCTGCATTCTCGTCGAATTTGATGTATGAACCGTCTGCACGGTGAACACCCTTTGCACTTCTAACGATAACAGCCTTAACTACGTCGCCTTTTTTAACAATTCCACCAGGAGCTGCCTTCTTTACTGAGCATACTACTACATCTCCGATGTTGGCATATCTTCTGCCTGTTCCACCGAGGACTCTGATGCAAAGAAGTTCTTTCGCGCCTGTGTTGTCGGCAACTTTCATTCTGCTTTCTTGCTGAATCATTTTTATCCTCCTAATAAGGTTTCCCTAATACTCGGCACGCTTTTAATGCATACCCTCATAAGGATTAATTATTTTGCCTTTTCTATGATTTGAACAAGGCGCCATCTCTTGGTCTTGGAAAGAGGTCTTGTTTCCATTACCTCTACCTTGTCGCCTACTGTGCACTCATTCTTTTCGTCATGAGCGTGGATTTTTGTTGTGTGCTTAATGATCTTTCCGTAAACCGCGTGCTTTACATTATCTTGAATAGCAACTACGATTGTCTTATCCATCTTTGTGCTAACAACAATACCAACTCTTGTTTTTCTCAAGTTGCGTTCTGTCATAACTCAGTTCCTCCAATTATGCGTTCTTCTCGTTAAGAACAGTCATCACGCGAGCGATATCTTTCTTAACATCTGCGATCTTGTGAGGATTGTCGAGTTGGTTAATAGCGTGTTGGAAACGAAGGTTGAAAAGTTCTTGTTTGAGTTCCTTCAACTTCTTTTCCAAGTCTTGTGAAGACATTTGTCTGATTTCGTTAGTTTTCACAGCTTATTCCTCCACTTCCTCGATTTGCTCTTTTACCATAAACTTACATTTGATTGGGAGTTTGTGCATTGCAAGACGCATAGCCTCTCTTGCAATCTCTTCAGATACGCCGTCCATTTCAAACATTACTCTGCCCGGCTTAACTACTGCTGCCCAATACTCAGGTGAGCCTTTACCTGAACCCATTCGAGTTTCAGCAGGCTTTTCTGTGATAGGCTTATCTGGGAATATCTTGATCCAAACCTTACCACCACGACGGATATATCTTGTCATAGCGATACGGGCTGCCTCGATTTGATTTGCGTGAATCCAAGCAGGCTCCATTGCAACAAGACCATATTGACCATTAGTAATGGTGTTTCCTCTTGTTGCCTTACCCTTAAGGCGGCCTCTTTGAACACGTCTGTATTTTACTCTTTTAGGCATTAACATTAGTGTGCGCCTCCTTCAGTGTTTTTAGGTCCACGGTTGCTTGGGCGTCTTGCACCTTTGTTATCCTTGTCTTTATTGAATCTTCTCTTTGGACGGTCATTCTTTTCTTCAACGCTTTTTGCTACATTGTTAAGAACTTCGCCTTTGTAGATCCAAACTTTAACGCCGATCTTACCATAGGTGGTGTTTGCTTCCCAAAATCCGTAGTCGATGTCCGCTCTGATTGTTTGAAGCGGAATTGTTCCCTCGTGGTATTGTTCAGTGCGGGCAATTTCTGCTCCACCAAGACGACCGCTACAAGCGATTTTGATACCCTTTGCGAACTTCATTGTTCTTCCGATTGCTTGTTTCATAGCACGACGGAAACCAATTCTTCTTTCAAGTTGGCCACAAATGCTTTCTGCTACGAGTTGAGCATCAGTGTCGATGTGCTTAACTTCAACAACATTTACATGAGCCTTCTTGCCAGTCATTTTTTCAACCTTTTCGCGAATCATATCGATTCTGCGTGGTTTAGCCTTTTCGCCTTCTTTAACTTCTTCCTTCTTACCGATTACGATACCAGGCTTTGCACAGTGAATGAACACTCTTACAACATCCTTTGAATCTCTTTCGATTTCGATCTTAGAAACGCCTGCTGCGAAAAGTTCTTCCTTAAGATATTTTCTAAGGTTATAGTCAGATACAAGAGTATCGCCGAAGTTTTCATCAGAAGCGAACCATCTTGAATCCCAATTCTTAATTACGCCAACGCGCAATCCGTGTGGGTTTACTTTCTGTCCCATTTTCAGCGTCCTCCTTACTCTTTCTCAGCCACTGCAAGTGTGATGTGGCTGGTTCTCTTTAAAATTCTGTTCGCACTGCCTTTTCCTCTGGGCATTACTCTTTTGAGCATATGGCTTCCAGTGGTTACAAAGCATTGTGATACATAAAGTTTTGATTTGTCCATTTGGTGAATGTTCTCTGCGTTTGCTACTGCGCTCTTGAGTAGTTTTTCAAGGTATTCTGCAGCACTCTTAGGAGTATTCTTAAGAATTGCCGCTGCCATTTCTACATCCTTACCGCGAATAAGGTCGAGAACGATCTTTACCTTACGGGGAGCGATACGAACATCACGAAGGTATGCTTTTGCTTCCATTCTAAGTTTGCCTCCTATTATTTCTTACCGTTATTAGATGTCTTTGATCCTGCATGGCCCTTGAAGGTTCTTGTAAGAGCGAACTCACCGAGTTTATGTCCTACCATATCTTCAATTACATATACAGGAACATGCTTTCTTCCGTCGTGAACAGCAATTGTGTGTCCAACAAATTCTGGGAAGATGGTCGAAGAACGAGACCATGTTTTCAATACTTTCTTTTCGCCTTTTTCGTTCATTGCAACGATACGGTTGTAGAGTTTTTCTTCTACATAAGGCGCTTTCTTCAAACTTCTGCTCATATTCTTCTCCTTCCTTATCTGCCGTTTCTACGCTTAACGATATATTTGTTTGTTCTTGCCTTCTTGTTTCTTGTCTTAAGACCAAGTGCAGGCTTGCCCCAAGGAGTTACAGGAGCGGGACGACCGATAGGAGCACGTCCCTCACCACCACCGTGCGGGTGATCTACAGGGTTCATTACCGAACCGCGTACATGAGGACGAATACCTCTGTGGCGGGTCTTACC
>JAZNJK010000251.1:0-2145 GCA_045578005.1 Eubacteriales bacterium
TCAAGAACCTTAATGAGTCCCTTTTGAACGAGAGCATCAGTTTCTTCATATGGATACTCACTTACATAGTCAACCGCACTGAATTTAGGATTGAGTGCGATTTCGTGCTTAGCCATTACGATATCAACAAGTTCTTTTGCCTTTTTAAGACCAAGATCGCTCTTAACCTTAACAAGCATTGGAACATCTGCAAGCATCTTTGCATCAACTGCATCGTGGTGATATCTTGACTTGTCAAATTCATCCGGATTGAGTGCGCAGTATAGACAAATTGTCTTTCCGCGAAGTTTGATTTTGAAGAGTTGCTCTCTTCCCTTGTTGTAACTGTCAAACTTCCAACTAAATCTTGATTTAACACCCTTATATGAAAGAATGTGGTTCTTAAGTTCGCTATAATAGTTTTTAACCTTATCCTCGGCTTGGATAACATTTGCTTGAATGCTACGGCTATACTTGATGTTGATCTTACGGCCTTGACTGTCAACATATGTAGGAACGATAATTGGCTCAACAGGAGCAACTTCCTCAGCCACAACTTCCTCGCTAACAGGTTCATCATTTGCAACCTCTTCGGCTACAACTTCCTCGCTAGCAGGTTCGTCGTTTACAACCTCTTCGGCTACAACTTCCTCGCTAGCAGGTTCGTCGTTTACAACCTCGTTGGCTACTTCTTCTGCAACTACTTCTTCTGCAGCCTCGTTTGCGTTCTCACGAACAGGAACAAGATTTAGAACAATAGCAACCTTTTCGTTTTCGGAAGGAGTGATAGCAGCGCCTTGGTCTGCGGAATTTTCCCATGCCCAACCAAGAACCTTTTCGCCATTTACTTCTACCGGAACATCTATTGCAAACGGACAAATCTTCTTTGAAACTTCTTCACCTGTTTTGTCATCAAGGTAAACAAGTTCAACAACTGCGTTTGCATCCTCTATCGTAACTCCAGCAACAGGCTTTTCCCAAACTGCATAAAGTTCTGTTGCCTTCCATACGCGAATTTGCTTCTTTCCAAGTCTTTTTTCGCCATTTTCATCGTAACTCCAACCGGTAAATACTTTACCCGCTTTGCTTGTTGTCGCTACATTTATTTTTCTTCCCCAACCATACTTTGTGTGGGCAATCTCATAGTCTGTGTCGGGGTCAACATATACAACCTCAACCTTTTTGAAGGCAAGGAAGAATACTGCTATAAGTGCTACTACGAGAATTGCTACATACAATCCGATATTGCCGTCTATCAAATTGAACGCCATCAATGTGTTAAATAATGCCATTTTGAACCTCCATTACGCATTTCTTTATTGATATATGTTAATTATACTACATAAATTAGACATTTGTCAATAAGTTTTTTAATATTTTTGTTGATTTTTCATCGAAATTTTGACACTCCCCCCCGTGAATTCGATTTTTTCGGTTGTTTTTGGTGTGTCTTAAAAATCACAGTTCGACACGAATTTTGTTGTGGTGGGCACTTCGCTTTTCACTCTTTTGCGTACTAATGCGGATTTTTGACGAACATTTTTGATTTTTTGATTTATTTTTCCACATTTTTATTATTTAGTATTGATTTTTTCGCCGTTTTGTAGTAAAATATTTGTGTTAAAATTTACGCTGTGACACGGCACATGTGAAACAGCAAAAAATAAGGAGAATTAAAATGGTTTCTGAGGTTATCAAACAAATCACAGGTTACGACAAGGAAGTTGGAGAGGCTATCAATGCCGAACTTTCAAGACAAAAAAGAGGTCTTGAACTTATCGCTTCCGAAAACATGGTTTCCGAGGCAGTTATGCTCGCTATGGGAACTCCCCTTACAAACAAATACGCAGAGGGATACCCTGCAAAAAGATACTACGGCGGATGCGAATGCGTTGATGTAGTTGAAAAACTTGCTATTGAGCGCGCTTGCAAACTTTTCGGTGCTGAACACGCAAATGTTCAACCTCACAGTGGCGCACAGAAGTCGGAGGCCAAGCGGTCTTAGGAAGACAAATTATTGTGCCAACTCCTTGGCTCACAGAACGACATGGCTACGATCCGACTTGATGCGAATGCGTTGATGTAGTTGAAAAACTTGCTATTGAGCGCGCTTGCAAACTTTTCGGTGCTGAACACGCAAATGTTCAACCTCACAGTGGCGCACAG
>JAZNJK010000252.1:0-1994 GCA_045578005.1 Eubacteriales bacterium
CTTGGAAAAAATCAGCAACGAAGAAGTTCGCGTTAAGGTTATTCACGGCGGTGTTGGCGCTATTAATGAGTCGGACGTTATGCTTGCAGGTACCTCCGGCGCAATCATTGTTGGATTTAATGTTCGTCCTGATAAGAGCGCGATTGACTCCGCAGCCCGTCAAAGTGTAGATATTAGAACACATAGAATTATTTATGAAATCATTGAGGAAATGGAATCCGCAATGAAGGGTATGCTTGCTCCAACCTTTAAAGAGGTTATTAACGGCCATGCCGAAGTTAGACAAACAATTAGAGTTCCTAATGTTGGCACAATCGCAGGTTGCTATATCCAAGACGGAAAAATCACCCGTCAATCACAAATTCGTGTTCTCCGTGACGGTATCGTAATATTCGAAGATAAGATTTCTTCACTCCGTCGTTTCAAAGACGATGTAAAAGAAGTCGCTGCCGGCTACGAGTGTGGCGTAGGACTTGAAAAGTTCAACGACATCAAAGAAGGCGATATCCTCGAAGCATTCGTTATGGAAGAAGTCGCAAGATAAAAACTCTAAAAACAAACAAAAAGGATTTGCCATTTTATAGGCAAATCCTTTTTATTTATTGTTATCGGGCAATTCTTGATGGGCGGTGCGACTCTTGGGGTTTTTCTTGGTGTTTGGCAATGTAGCCCCACCCGATGCGCCGATTGTTTCGTCAATTACGCCTTGGTGGTCGGCGTTTACCTCAGTGTTCGGTGATGTTGCACCACCGCTTGCACCAAAGAAAAATCCGTCGGATTTAAGAGGCACGGCATTTGAAATTGTGTTTTCGCTCACACTGTCGTCAGCCACAACTCCCATTATCTTGAATGTGTCACTCGGTAAGCCAAGCGCCTCTCTTATTTTTCTTTTGTTTGATTTATTATTCATATATTCTCCTTTTATTACATTTTGTAATTAGTATTGAACATATAAAAATAAAAATTCATTTATATAAAGAAAATCGCTCGGAGAGTAGCGAAATAATTCGTTTTTGCGAAGCCGAAAATTCGCCTGTCGAGGCTCTCGATAAAAAATTTTTCAAAAAACTATTGACAAACCGAATTTTTGTGTGTATAATAATAACAGTAATCGTTACTACTTAATGCGATTATGAAACGAAAGGAGGAGTTCAAGTGAGAAAATCACGCCAAAGAGATGAAATTCTTGCATTTCTTCGTAGCGAGCGAGCGCATAGAAACGCAAGTGAAATTTACGACGCAGTGCGAAAGAAAATCCCAAATATAAGTCTTGGCACAGTATATCGAAATCTTGGTCAACTTGTTGAAACGGGCGACATTATCACCGTAGAAACCGAGGATAAGTTCATCTACTATGACGGATATATAAAGCCACATACACATTTCGTGTGTCGATGTTGCTCGATGATTTACGATTTTGAATATCCCGTTTCAAATCCCGAGCCGATAACATCACAAGGCTTTTCTATCGAAAGGGAAAGAACAGTATACTATGGCGTTTGCCATAATTGCACATCGGGGAAGCCCCCGGAGGCGAAATAAAGTGTAGCGCATAGAAATTTGCCACACAAACACCGAGATACTCGGAAATTCAAGTTAAAATGGCACAAAGTGTCAAAAAATAAATAATAAAAATAATAAAAAAAGAGGTAAAAAGTTATGAAAAAGTTTGTATGTTCAGTTTGCGGTTATGTTCACGAGGGAGATAGCGCTCCTGAAAGATGCCCACAATGTAAAGTTCCTGCTGAAAAGTTCACAGAAGTTAAGGAAGAAGAAAGAGTTTGGGCGGCAGAGCATGTAGTAGGAGTTGCACAAGGCGTTCGTGAAGATATCATTATGGACCTTCGCGCTAACTATATGGGCGAATGCACAGAGGTTGGTATGTATGTTGCAATGGCAAGAGTAGCACATAGAGAGGGCTATCCAGAAATCGGTGTTTACGAGGAAAAGGCAGCATATGAAGAAGCAGAGCATGCTGCAAAGTTTGCTGAACT
>JAZNJK010000253.1:0-2348 GCA_045578005.1 Eubacteriales bacterium
TAAAGATATTATGAACACGGCAGTTCACGAACTATTGCACACGGTAAAGGGCGGTATGACGCACGGTGGCGAGTGGAAAAAGTGGAAACTGTTCGTTAACAAAAATTCCGAGTTTAAGGTTACGATACTCAGCAAGGTTAAACTTGATAGCGGTGCGTATAAAAACAAAAAAGTGTTTTTAGAGAGCGACTTTAATCCACAAACAATGGAACTTTTACAGTGCCCAAAGTGTTTTAGGAAAATAGCCGTAAAAAAAGGTACTTGCAAAACCAAAGACGGCAAGTGCAAATACTTTTGTTCCACTTGCAAAAAAAAGATTTGAATACGTATAAAAAAGCGGACTGTTAAGCCGAGTCCCTACAAGGGATTCGGCAACTAAATAAATCCTAAACGGATTTGTGATATTCGTCTAACGACGAGTGATATTGCCTATCGGCAGTGATATTTGCCTACGGCAAGTTGTGGATTTATTTAATATCACTTCTTCGAAAGAAATATAAGAACCTGCTGAAGCAGAACCTTGAATTTTTCTCTCGAAAAATATAACGCAAGACTTGTCTTGCATATCACTTTTAGCCACACGGCTAAAAATAAAACTAAATTATCTTAATCTTTTGTGGATAAGAAAAGCCCACCATATTTCGCCTTAAAGCGAAGTATAGTGGGCTACACTTTTGTTATAAACTAAAAATCCCTAACGGCAACCGCCATAGTCGGCTTTTTATTTTTCTACATTTTGCACAAAAAATGGGGGCATTTGGCAAAGAAAAAAGCGCCAGATTTGTGCAATATTACATGCAAAAAGTGGCGTTTTTCTAATAAATTTATTCAAGAAGGTGAGAGCGAATGGTATTGATGTCGCTATCGGTTAGGTGCATTTTTTGCTTGAAAAAGTCCTCGGGGGTGGGGAATGTATCTATAAAATCAAGGACACCTCGTGCGTAATCTTCAAGCACTCCGTTGATTTTGGCGATGTCGGAAATGACCGCCTCACTCTCCCCTTGTTCTCTACCTAACTTTTCGGCACTTTCGATATCCGCCTTTGTTGACTCGTTTGTTTTTAGGTAATCGCAAATTATTTGTTCTCTCTTAACACCGAGCAAGGTAAGGAGCAAAATTGCGCCAACACCTGTGCGGTCTTTTCCTGCGGTGCAATGAAAAAGCGTCGCACCCTGTGTGTTATTTTTGATATAATCGAGGAAAACTTTATACTTTGAAAGGGAATAATCGCTCGTTGAAATCTCGTTATAAAAATTTCTCATCCATTCTTCGCCCTTGCCGTCAAAATCCTTTGAAAATCCGAGAAGAATTTCACCTATTGAGCGCTTTTCGAACTCGCTTTTCGGTGTGACTTTCAAACCGAGTTCTTTCATTATCGGAATATGGACGAACTCCACTCCGTCAATTTTGACATTTGGATTTGCATTTATAACCTCGCTTGTGCGAAGGTCGAGGACAAGAGTGAGATTTTTTTCTTTGAGGATTTTTTCATCTTCCTTACTCAACATTGAAAGATTTGCTGTGCGAAAAATCTTATTTTCCTTCACTTTTCGCCCGTCAACAGTCGAAAGACCGCCGAGGTCTCGTGCGTTTTTCACACTTTTTAAATTAAGAGCCATTTTTCTCCCCCTTATTTTATTATTTTTAAAAAATTATAGCACATTTTCTTGATATTTTCAAGTTATTATGGTAAAATGAATTGAGAAGTCGTTCTATTATAAATATTATAGATAATTGGCTACATCGAAACACGATAGGGCCACACAAGAGGTGCTTATGACTGATATTTCAAAAATCGCGCGTGAAATGGCAAAAAGTTACGAGGATAGCACTGTTGCAACCCTCAACTCTGAACTTGCTTTGCCTGACAAAAACGAAATTATTGCCGTGCTTGACGATATTAAAAAATTGTTCTTCCCATCCTACTTTGCCTCGGGCGAGGTGCGTGGGGACAGTGTTGGATTTGCCGACACGCTTTTGCACTCAATTTACGGAAAAATCAAAAAGCAAATTTCCCTCTCCCTCTCGTATAAGGAGAAAAAGAGCCTTAGCGAACATGCGGAGCAAATTGCGTCAAGATTTATTGAACGCCTACCGCAAATTCACAAGGTGCTTTTAACTGATATTGAGGCATCGTTTGAGGGCGACCCTGCGGCACAAAGCAAGGAAGAAATCGTATTTTGCTATCCCGGATTTAATGCCATTCTCATATACAGAGTGGCGCATATTCTCTATGAAGAGGGTGTGCCGTTCATTCCACGAGTTATGACAGAATACGCACACAGCCTAACAGGAATTGACATCAACCCCGGTGCGACAATTGGCGAATACTTCTTCATCGACCACGG
>JAZNJK010000254.1:0-1532 GCA_045578005.1 Eubacteriales bacterium
TATACTTCATAGGCTTTTCATCGTCGGCGGCCATTGCTGCTACTCCACATAACATTGCCACCATGAGCAATAGTACAAGTCGATTGATTGTTTTCATTGGTCTATCAGGTTTTTACGTTAATTTTCTATTAATAGATTAGATTGCTCCAAGTCAATCATTCCTTATGCAAATTTACAAGATATTACGGAAAAAGCCATATTGAAATGGGTGAATTTTTGTTGTTTTCAAAAATTGCAGATTCAACAAGCAAGTGCAAAAATAGCAATTAGTTTGAAGAATTCCGTTTTAGGGGTTGAAAAATTTAATTTTTTACGAGGTCTATTGTTTAATTTTTTGGCCACATTTTTAATGTACTTGTCGGAGAAGTCATTGAAATTGGACTTTTTCGGGATGTATTGTCTGATGAGTTTGTTGACATTTTCGACGGCACCTTTTTGCCAAGAGCAGTAACTGTCAGCGAAATACACTTTGATTTCGTCCAAACCTTTAACACTAAGCCCCAACGAGATATCCATGTGAGCTGCAAATTCACTTCCGTTGTCGGTAGTTATAGTTTTCAGATGTTTACGATAAGCGAACAGTAATCGCACCACAGCTTTGGCCACATACTTGGCTTTTTTGCCGTGTTTGAGTCTTTCCATCATCACAAATCCCGTCATTCTCTCCAATAACACCAAAATGGCATGACCGAATGCGTCAACGATCAAGTCCATCTCGAAATCGCCAAACCGCCTTCCATCGGCTTCAACCGGACGCTCGTGTATGCTCGTTCGGTTAGGGATATTTGTCGCTTTAGTGACTTTCCGGTTCCCACTGGCTTTGCGTTTGAAGTTAGGGTGTCGGCGATGCTTCCTAAGCTCTCCGCTTGCGTCTGCATTTATGATGTTGTAAATGCTTTGAATGGAGACTGACACACCCTCTCTCCTCAGAATACCACTAATCTGTTCTGGCGACCATTGATGCTCCACAATCATCTGCTTGATACGCCACACCAACATTTGATCCAACGCCCTGTTTGTGGTGGTTCGCTTCCTGCGCGCCAACGCCTTTTCATGGGCTTTGTCCCACAGATAGTTCCCTTTATCGGTGGAATTTCGTTTGATCTCACGATAAATTGTTGATTTACTGCGCTCAACTATTTGGGCGATTACTTTAATAGGTGTTTTACTTTGCAATAAGGCGAAAATTTGCGACCTTTGTTGCGAGGTTAGTTGATTATACATAGCAAAACAAAATTAATTAATCTTTGGGAGACTTCGGTCTCCTTTTTTTATTTTGCTAATTAAATCTTTTTTCTGAGATTCGCTCTTTGGGGCTACGCGCCCCAACCGCTGGGCAAACCCGCGGTGTTTTTCATAATATTTTCACCGCTGGTGTCGCACTTCGGTTTGGAATCTTCAGTTGTTTTCAAAAATAAATATGTATCTTTGCCTTTGTTGTAAGAAACAATCTACCTTAAATTTGTTTTTATCATATGACTCAACAACAACGTGCCACTGAATTTGCAGTTTTCTGCATTGAAAACACTGCA
>JAZNJK010000255.1:0-2179 GCA_045578005.1 Eubacteriales bacterium
CCATTCTTCCTTGACACATTTATTTGCTATAACGAGGCAAACAAGGACTCCGAACTTTCAAGGAACTGCGAGTATTTCATGGCTAACCAAGGTTGGTATGTAAAGAGGACTCCATATTACAGTTTTGCTTGTCGTGGTGGAACAAACGGTGAAAGCCACAACCATAATGATGTTGGCTCGTTCATTTTCGCAAGTGGAGATAAGCAAGTGCTTTGCGACATCGGTGGCCGTCCTTATACAAGACAGTATTTTGAAAACGAATACAGATACACATTCCTTGAAACTTCATCAAGAGGTCACAATGCTCCGATAATCAACGGA
Source organism: Eubacteriales bacterium (assembly GCA_045578005.1). Taxonomy (GTDB): domain Bacteria; phylum Bacillota; class Clostridia; order Oscillospirales; family CAG-272; genus RGIG2000. The sequence continues at coordinate 322 of JAZNJK010000255.1, forward strand.
AAATATCAAGTTAACATTCCCGAAACACGCTCATATACAACATTCGAAAACGGTGTTGTGAGCATTGATTTTAAGGAACTTTACGGACAAGAGGAACTTAAAAAACTTATTCGTCACTACAAGTGCGATGAAGACGGTGTTGATATTGTAGATGAGTTTGAAATCGAGGGTGACGGATCGTTTGTTGAGCGTCTTGTTACCTATTTCGAGCCGAAAATCAGTGATGGTGTGGTTGAAGTTGATGGTGTTCTAATTAAATTTGACCCAAAGATTGCCAAAGCGACTTATACTATTGATATGCGTGCGCGTGAACTCAATGAAGATGGAAGTATCAAGATTGGTGAAGATGTTTACTGTATTGATATTACTCCGTTTGAACTTGGCACTTCGTTTAGTTTCCGTGTTGAAGTTAAAAAATAAGTTTCAGTGCATTTAAAATTAATCAAACATAAAAAATCACCGCTTTTTATTAAGCGGTGATTTTATTTTATTATGATTTAACGATTATTGAGCAGCGTTAACGATTGTAGCGAAGTCATTTGCTTTAAGTGATGCGCCACCGATAAGACCGCCGTCAACATTCTCCTTTGAGAGAAGTTCTGCTGCGTTTGCTGCGTTCATTGATCCGCCGTATTGGATAATGATCTTTTCTGCTGCGTCCTTGGAGTAGATTGATGCGATTGTATCACGGATTACGCCACATGTTTCATCTGCTTGTTCAGGAGTAGCGGTAAGACCTGTGCCGATTGCCCATACAGGCTCATATGCGATGATAACATTTGCAAGTTGCTCCTCAGTAACACCAAGAAGGTCGAGTTTTGTTTGCATTGCAACAACTTCGTTTGTGATGCCGTTTACTCTTTCTTCCTTAACTTCGCCAAGGCAAAGAATAACTTTCATACCTGCTTCAAGTGCTGCCTTTGTTCTTGCGTTTACAGTTGCGTCTGTTTCACCGAAATACTGTCTTCTTTCGCTATGGCCGATGATTACATACTCAACACCACACTCGGTGAGCATTTCAGCGGAAATTTCGCCTGTGTATGCGCCCTTAGGTGCGAAGTGAACATTCTCTGCTCCGATTTTGATATTTGAGCCTTTTGCTGCCTCTTGTGCTACATAAATGTCTACAAATGGAACGCAAAAGATGATGTCACAGTTATCTTTTCCTGCAACGAGTGGCTTTGTCTCCTCGATAAGCGCCTTTGCTTGTGAAGGAGTCATATTCATTTTCCAGTTTCCTGCGATTACTTTTCTTCTCATTTTTAGTCCTTCCTTTTTAGTTTTAGATTATGTATTTAGAAAACTGACGAGATTTCGCCAGTTTTCTTTTTTGGTTAATTATTTATCTTGCAAACAAGCAATACCTGGGAGTTCAAGACCTTCGAGGAATTCAAGTGATGCTCCACCGACTGTTGAGATGTGAGTCATCTTATCAGCATAGCCAAGTTTTTCAACAGCGGCAGCAGAGTCACCACCACCGATGATTGAGATAGCACCGCTATTTGCAACTGCCTCAGCAACTGCCTCAGTGCCTGATGCGAAGTTCTTCCACTCGCTAACGCCCATAGGACCGTTCCATACTACTGTGCCTGCGCCCTTGATTGCGTTTGCAAAAATCTCCTGTGTCTTAGGACCGATGTCAAGACCCATCCAACCGTCAGGAATCTTGTCTGAATCGGAATACATTGATTCTGTATTTTCGTCATACTCCTTACCAAGCTTGTTGTCAACAGGGATTAAGAACTTAACGCCCTTAGCCTCAGCCTTAGCCATCATTTCACGAGCCAAGTCAATCTTGTCCTCCTCGCAGAGTGATGTACCAACGCTATTGCCGTTTGCACGGAAGAATGTATATGCC
>JAZNJK010000256.1:0-4183 GCA_045578005.1 Eubacteriales bacterium
CCTTGTAACTCTCGTTGTTGGTATTATTTGGCTCTTTGCAGGATGCACAATCACATGGGTACTTGACCTCATTTTCCTTATTCTTGACAAGCAACCATTGTGCGCATAACTTAATACATAAAAAAGTCTCGGATATCCGAGACTTTTTTATTTTAATTATCTTCTTTTATTTTGTGCGTCTTTTTTTCTATCGGGGACAAGGCACTTCTTTCCGCTAATTCCCGCAAGGTATGAAAGGGTGCAACAAATGATTGCAGGAAGGGTTAAAAGAAGGTGGGTTGCGGGGAAATTAAGAGTGAGGGACGAGATTGAAAGATACATTCCGTAGATATACTGCATAAGTATTCTTGAAATGCCCCACGCATTATTAACCACGCTTTCCATTTCGGCAGTAGTGAAAAAGTAAAGAATTAATTCAATAGCGCTGATAAGAATGAAAACGGCATTTGCAACAAGTGAAATTTTAAGTCCAAGCCATTTATCCTTTTTTTCGCCCTCGCCATATGTTTTAACTCCGTGCTTTGAGCCGAGTTCCCACATTATCATATAAAGCAAGAACATATACATAAGGATTGCTACAACGCCCATTGTGTGTTGAAGCACGGGGATTTTTGCTGTTGAAATTATGACGATTATTCCAAAAATCGCCATTGCGATATGATTTATAATGATTTTGCCTACTATTTCTCCGTATTCGGAAAAAAACTGTTTTATCTTATTCATTTTATGCCCTCTTTGATTTTTAGTCCTGTATATATGATATATTAGTTAGCGTTAAATTTCAAGTGTATTTTGAAAAGTTCACTTTTTAGACAAAAGTTTTTATATAAAATTTTCATCAAATTATACAAAACTTGTTTCAAGTGTGTTATACTGTAATTAGTGTATTATATAAAATTTTTCAAATTGGGTTTTCGTTTACGGAAGTGAGCGCAAACTTATTGAGAGATATTTTTAATTAGGGGGGTTTATGGAAAATTATCCTATTGAAACGATGCCACCTATTGTGCGTGATTTTGCATCGTATAAATTGACAATTCAAGGTTGCTCCAAAAAGACGGTGAATGAGTATTTATCCGACCTCAATTTATTCTTCCGTTACCTTTATGCAAAGAGATATGGGGTTGATATTTATTCCGATTTTTTCGAGAAGATTGATATTTCAAAACTTGAAAATGAATTTATTTTTTCGGTGCGCACTGATGAAATTTATGAATTTTTCATCTATGTTTCTAACGAAAGGCGCAATCAGGCGGCAGCGAAAGCACGAAAACTTTCGGCTATCAAGTCGTTTTACAAGTTTATATGTCAAAAAAGGCGACTTATGGACTCTAATCCCGCTATTGACATTGAAACACCGAAGAAAAAGCAAACGCTTCCTAAATTTTTGAGTATTGAGGAGAGTGTGGCTCTACTTGAAGCGGTGCAAAATGACAAGGAGTCAAAAACGCGTGAGCGTGATTACTGCATTATTACTCTATTCCTAAACTGCGGTATGCGTCTTAGTGAACTTTGCGGTATCAATCTTAACGACCTTGACAGGGAACTCCGCTCACTCCGTGTTATCGGTAAGGGTAACAAGGAAAGGGTTATTTATCTAAACGATGCTTGCCGTGATGCGTTAAAGAGGTATCTTATTGTCCGGCGCTCTGATGAGTATGCGAAAATTAATGTGCCTGCGCTTTTTTTAAGCAAACGAAATCAAAGGATAAGCGACAAGACTGTTCAATGGCTCGTTTACAAGTATCTTGAAATGGCAGGGCTTGATTACAAGCATTACTCGGTGCATAAGTTAAGGCATACGGCGGCGACACTTATGTATCAAACGGGAAAAGTTGATGTCCGTGTGCTTAAAGAAATTTTAGGGCATGAGCAACTTAACACTACGCAAATTTACACACATGTATCAAGCAAGGGTATGGAAGATGCGATAAATGCAAATCCACTTGCCTCGGTTAAGAGAAAAAAAGGAAGTCAAGAGGACTAAATTTGTCGGTTTTTATGTCTAAAAAGTGAATTTTATTTGCTATATCAAGTGTTTTTGTTGATTTTTGTTCACATTGCACAAAAAAAGATTTCATTTTTTGTTCATTATAACTATTGACATATTGATTAAAAACATATATAATTAGAGTTGTGCTTACTAATGGTTGTTTTGGCAACGATTAGTGGATATGCAAATAAATGGAGGATTAACCATGTTTGAAAATTTGAAGAAAATTCTCGTTTCCGAACTCGCACTCAATGCTGATGATATCACAATGGAAGCGGAACTCGTAAACGACCTCGGTATCAACTCTCTTGACCTTGCTGACCTTGTGCTTCTTTGCGAGGACGAGTTTAGTGTTGAATTCAACGAGGACGATATTCACAAATTTATCACTGTTGGTGATGTTGTTGAGTATCTTGAGGCTAACGCATAATTAAAAAACTAATAAAACAAAAGCCGTCCAAATTTGACGGCTTTTGTTTTTGATAAATTTAATTTAAGAAATTAGCGATATATATTTTTCAATAAGTTCTACTGCGCCCTCGATACCGATTTTGGTTGTGTCTATCATAAGGTCGTAGTTTTCGCTCTTCCCCCATTTTTGCGAGGTATAGTAGTTATAGTAATTTGCGCGTTTTTTGTCGATTTTGTTCATAAGATTCTTTGCCTCGCCTTCATCGACTTCGTTTGTTTTAGCGATGCGCTCTATTCTCTTTTCAGGACTTGCATAGATAAAGACACGGACAAGTTTAGAATGCTCTCTCAAAATGAAGTCCGCACATCTACCTACAAAAATGCAAGGATATTTTTTTGCTTCTTCTTCGATGATTTCGGATTGTAGCACGAAAAGTTTATCATTTACGGGGGTATCATATGGCATTCCGTGTGAAAATGGAACCATACCGATAGCGCCTACCGCTATTGAATAAAGAAAACTTGGTGTTGCTTTTTCATCGGCATTTTTTAATATTTCGGGATTCATTCCCGACTTTTCGGCGGCAAGATTTATAAGGCTTTTATCGTGATATACCATTCCTGTTCTTTGGGCTAAAAGTTCACCTATTTCTCGTCCTCCGCTTCCGCATTGACGGGCAATCGTTACAATAATATTTTCGCTCATATAATTACCTCCCTCTCGGTTGATTTTATCTTCTTTACTATATTTTACCATTTTTTTAATAAAATTGCAAGAAAAAAATTGATTTATTGATGATTTTATGCTAAAATCAAGTAAATAATGGTGTTATGCTACGGAGAGAAAACAATGATTTATCTTGAAAAAAGGCGAGTTGAAAATGCGTCAAGTCTTTCAAAAAAAGAACTTAGAGATGCGGAACACTTGCTTGGTCGGGAACTTGCGTCCTCTATGCTAAAAGAAAAATTCGGCATTGAGTCACCAAAAATCCTATTTCACGAAAACGGAAAACCTTATGTTGAAAACAAGGGTGTTCATTTCAATATTTCACATTCTCACGGAATGGTTGCGTGTGCCGTTTCCGATGCGCCGATTGGTATTGATATTGAAAAAATCGAGGCGAAAGAAATTTCGATAATTATTGGAATTGCAAAGCGTTGGTTTTGCGAGAATGAACAAAATTACATTTTCGACAGGGAGTTTTCCTCGGAGTCCTTTCTCTATGTTTGGACACGCAAGGAAGCGCTATCAAAATTATCGGGGCTTCCCTTTGCTACGGTGTCGGTGCGTGACACTTTTACATGTGAAGAACACATTGATACGGTCATGGACGACGGATATGTTATAAGCATCGCAACAAATATTTGAAAATCTATTGATTTTTGATTTGTTTTGTGGTAAAATATTTAGCGAAAAAAATTTATATTAAAAGGAGATTAATTTTTATGTTAGTTTCAGCAAAAGAAATGCTTGAAAAAGCAAAAGCAGGCAAATACGCCGTAGGTCAGTTCAACATCAACAACCTTGAGTGGACTAAGGCAGTGCTTCTCACCGCTCAAGAGTGCAACTCACCTGTTATTCTCGGTGTTTCCGAGGGTGCGGGTAAGTATATGTGCGGTTACGAGACAATCGTTGGTATGGTAAAAGGTATGATTAAGTGCCTTGGAATTACTGTTCCTGTTGCTCTCCACCTCGACCACGGCTCTATCGGAGACGCTAAGGCTTGTATCAACGCAGGCTTCTCCTCCGTTATGTTCGACGGTTCTCACTATCCTATC
>JAZNJK010000257.1:0-1797 GCA_045578005.1 Eubacteriales bacterium
AAGGCGCACCCCGATGTGCTTAATGTCCTTCTTCAAATTCTTGACGAGGGAAGAATTTCCGACTCCCAAGGTAGAGTTGTAAACTTCGAAAACACGGTAATAATTATGACAACCAATGCGGGCGCAACGCTTACATCTTCAACCGTCGGCTTTGGCGGAAAACAACTTTCACAAAGTTCTGATAGAACTGAAAAAGCGCTTTCCGATATAATGCGTCCCGAGTTTATCAATAGAATAGACGAAATTATCACCTTCCGCTCACTTGAAATGGAAGATTTCAAAGAAATTGCGAGAATTATGTTAAATGACCTCAAACAGGCACTTGCCGAGAGGGAAATTTCATTCTCATACACCGATGAGGTTTGCAATTTCGTAGCGGAAAAATCATATAGCCGTAAATTCGGCGCAAGAAATATGCGTAGATTTATCCAAACGGAGATTGAGGATAGACTTGCAAGCGCAATAATTCTTGAAAATAAGGCTCAAATTGAGGCATGTGCATTCACCGTTGAAGACGGAGAATTAAAACTCTCATACCTCTAAGCCAAGGTGTATTACCGCACCACCCCTATGCCCCGAAAAAAGGAAATAAAAGGAAATAAAGGAGTAAATATGAAAAAGGTAATATCATTTGTTCTCTCCCTTCTTATGCTAATGTCCTGTATGTCGATTTTGTGCGTAGCCGATGAAGTAGATGGCGAACTCACTAATATCGCACCAAACGGACTTGCATACTGTTCGAGTATGAAACATAGCGGATGGACACCGCCAAACACCATAAACGACGGCAAAAATAACGACTGGCCGGGATGGGAGCCTAAATATCCAACCATCGAACCTGGAGAAAATACCTCTCTTGGTTTTAGTAATGAATATTGCGGAATTAAATTCTTGAATAAGGAATATTACGAAATTCACTCTCTCAATATCACGGCAGGAATGCATGCCCTCTATAAGCAAAACGCAAAATATGAGGTAAAGGCACTTATTGAAGGTGAATGGATTACTATCGCAACATTCAAGGATGACCAACTCAAACCGGAAGGTTATGACAGTTATGAACAAGCAATGGAAAACGATAAATCAAACTATCATATCCGTTCGACATTTTCCGTTACCTTTGACACTCCTATAACTACAAATAATGTGAGAATTTATGTTAGCGAATTCGGAAAAAATTATCCGGGTGGAGATGTTCTTATATTCCCATACATATATGAACTTGAACTCATCGGTAAACTCGGTGAAACACCCGACATCATTCTTCCGGAAGGCGCTGAATTTGCTCAAAACGCATCTCTCAACTCGCTTCCAAGTGCAAGTAGTTCGTCAAGACTCTTTTACCCCTTCCGCGCAATAGATAAGGATGAAAAGACGGGTTGGAGACCGGGTAATACTACCGCGGGTGAGTATCTCACACTTGAATTTGATAAAGAATATTCAATAGATAAACTCACAGCCGATTTCGGAGGTGCTTCCGTTACTAAAACAATGGACTATAAGTTCAAAATCGAAGCACTCATTGACGGTGTGTGGAAAAAGGTTGCTGAGGGAACAATGTATGATGAGGATAATAAAACATTCCTCAATGAATTCATCCTTGCCGAGCCTATTAAAACAAAATCTATCCGTTTAACTTACGAGGACGCAATTACCCGCCCACCAACACTTTATGAACTTGGCGCAAACATTGTTGCTGGTGATAGAACATTGTTCAACCCAACAAGATTTACTGACCATCAAAGAAGTTCAAGTGCAAAGGGTAACCTTGCAATCCTTGGAACTGCATATGCAAGC
>JAZNJK010000258.1:0-3660 GCA_045578005.1 Eubacteriales bacterium
TGATACGATTTTGGTAAATTCAATTCCGCACTCGTCCTTTGCCTTTTTAAGTCCCTTTGCACAGTCTACGGCTTGCGCTATTCCCGATTGGTTTAGCGGAACTTCTTCCCGTCCTTGCATTTTAAACTGCAAATTCCAGTCGGTTTGTCCGTGACGAAGGAAGCAAATTACTGCCTTTGATTTGTCAAAAAAATTCATTTTTATTCCTGCTTTGGTTTGATTTTTGGGGTGATGTATCGTTATTTCGTTCCTGTTGAGCCAAATCCGCCCTCACCGCGCTCAGTTGAATCAAGGCTATCAACCTCTTCAAAATCGCATTTAACATATGGGGTAACGACCATTTGTGCAATGCGTTCAAAGGGGGATATCGTTTGCGGTTGGTTTGAATGGTTATGAAGTGCGACCATAATTTCGCCACGGTAATCGCTATCTATAACTCCAACCTTATTTGCCGGAGCGAGTCCGCGTTTGCTTGCAAGACCACTCCTTGCGTAGATAAGTGCAACGAGTCCTTCCGAAAGTTCCATAGCGAGTCCTGTTTTGACAAGGACGGTTGTTTGCGGTTCGATAACAAGGTCGGTATCTATGCAAGCATAGAGGTCAGCGCCTGCCGAAAATGGTGAGCCATAAGTTGGGATTTTTGCGTTTTCGTTTAACTTTTTAAGTTTTACTTTTGTTTGATTTATCATTTGAACATATCCTTTTTTGTTATTTTTCTTGGGAATGTATCTATTTTAACTGTTTTTTGTTTTGATTTTCAAAGTGTTGAGATACTCTTTTTTATCGTTTGTAATTCTAAAACTTTCTCTTGCCTTTTGAATGGATTTATTATGCGTCCACGCATCAAGGGTGTTATTTTGAACGAACGGCAAGGCAAGGTCGTAAAATTTAGTAAGTGCGGTTGCGAAAAACCACGCTTGTGCCATTTTGATATAGAATTTATCACTACGGATTTTAGAAACGAGGTCCATTGACTCCGTAGCATATTTTGGTGTGAGGTAATAGCAAAGGAGCGACACGATACCGAAACGGACTGTGTATTCGTGATTTGAATTTAGCGTTTCCTTTACGAAGTCAAACACATCGTCGGGGTTTTTGAAGAAGTTTTTCAAATTCGACACGCTTGTATCGACTATTGCCCAGTTATCCATATGCGGAAGAAGTTTTGTTATCTTCTCTTTCAGTTCGTTTAAAGGGAGTTTCAAATAGCCAAGCATATAGCCATGGGTGATGCCCTCATCATAGTATTTATGAGGGAGAGTGTCTATAAAATTCTGCGCCTCGGGAGTGTTAGCATACTTTTTCGCTATGCTTTTACAAGCAGGAGCGCGCACACCGAGAATTGTGTTTTTGTCGATATTTGGAACAAGTTTTGAATGAAAATTCTTATACTTTTCATCACTTGCCGACATAAGTTCGCTTGTTATAATGTTCATATTTTGAAGAAGTTGCACTCCTTAGCAAGTTCAAAGAGCCTTTTGCCGTCGATTTTGGCGACATTGGGGATTTCGCTAATGAGTTTTTCCGCTTCCTCGTGAAAATACGAGGTAGTGAGATAAATTCCACGGTTTGCGCCTGTGGTGTGCATAGCGCCTATAAATTCCCTAACCTCTTTTACGGTTACATGGGCATTTTTTCTCGCTTTGGCTTGAACGGCGATAAAGTCCTTAAATCCGAGTTTGTCCTCGGTGCGGACAACGATATCCACTCCACCGTCGTCACTACCGCCCGTTACTGCGCACTCTGTGACTGTAAATCCCGATTTTTCGTAGAATTTGCGAATGAGCATTGCGCCATAGTGTTCAAAATATTCTCCGCCATTTTCGTTTATTGCATTAAGAAAACTTTCATAGGTATCAAGTTTTGTTTCGTTTTCAACGGTGAGTGTATATTTGCCGTTTTGGGTGGAGATAACCCCTGTGCGCTCACACCTTGCCAAAAATTCGCCCGCAAAGGCACGAATGATATTATCGTCGCTATCGCTAAATGTTTTGTCCGCGCCAAAGTGACTTATACATCTTTCAAATATTTCGTGTTTGGTAAGAGCGACATTTTCTTTAAGGATACCTTTGATATGCTCTTTAACCTGTGCGTTTGAGAGGTAGATTGTGTTTAGTTTTAGGGTGAGGAGTTTGTTTTCCTCAATGATTTCTCCGTTATCAATTCCCTCGTTTATAACCGCACCGATATAAGAACGCAAAAGGACACACGCACCGTCAACGCAGTTGTCGTTTATTTCGCTATTATCAAGTCCCAAACGAGTAAGAACTCCACGGACAAGCGCCTGTCTTGATATACTTTGATTTTCAAGAAGTGAAATAATATGCTTTTTGATTTTGGCATTATAGGCTACCTTGTTTTTCTTGATATATGAAGTGGTCACGGTCCTATCCTCCTTTTGCTTTTTAATTATTTTAGCACAAATTACTAACTATTTCAATAATATTATAGAAAATTAACAAATAATAAAAACGCGCCCTTGCGAGCGCGTTTTAAAGTGCTATTAGATAATGCCATCTCTGTAATTTAGGCTAAATCTTGCTGCGAGTTCTTTGAGTTGGTCATCGGTGATGATGTTTTTAAGTCCGATAGGCGCTGTCATCATATAAACTTGTGCAGCCTTTTCAACTGTTTCAACAAGACCGAATGTTTCATCAAGGTCGTGACCTGCGCAGTAGATACCGTGCATTGACCAAATAACTGTGCGAGCAGATGCAATCTTTTCAGCGGTTGCCTCACCGATAGAATTTGTTCCACAAAGCATCCAAGGAAGAACCTCAACACCGTCAGGGAATACAACGATGCACTCGGTATTCATTTGCCAAAGTGTATGTGTAAACTTAACTGTATCAAGTTCATGAACATATGTCATTGCAAGAAGGTTGGTTGGGTGAGTGTGCATAATTACTCTGTTTGTTGGGTCAACTCTAAGTCTTGCAATATGGCTCATAAGGTGTGCAGGAAGTTCGCTTGTAAATCTACCACCGTCAGCATAGCCCCAAAGGAGTTCAGCATTTTGTCCGTCAGCGGAAATTCTAAATACGCCAACATTGTTTTCGGGGTCGCCTACGAAGTTTTTGAAATACTTACCTGTTCCGCTTACGAGGAAATACTTGCCTGCAAGTTCCTTTGCGTCAAATCCAAGAGGAATAAGTCTTATAACCTTGTTTACATCAAGAACTGCCTTTACCTCTTCTTCGGTAAGAAGGTAGGAGATGTTACCACCATTACGCTCATCCCAGCCGAGACGATACATATTTGCAGCGGTTGCGCAATATTCGTTTAGAAATTTTGATTTTAAAATCTTCTTGTTAGCCATTTTTTGCCTCTTTCATTAAAATGCTTTCTTATAGAGTTCGAGAATGTCAGCCTCGGTAATTTCTCTTGGGTTACCGCCTGTGCAAACATCGTTGAATGCATCGTTTGCAAGTTGTTCAAGTGCGTCCTCGGGGATACCGATTTCACGAAGTGTTTGTGGAATGCCAAGGTCAATTGAAAGTTGCTTTACAGCCTCAACTGCGCTTGATGCAGCCTCACCCTCGCTCATACCAGTTGTATCAACGCCCATAGCCTTTGCAATTCTACCATATTTGAGTTCGCATGCGGGCATATTGAATTCCATTACGATTGGAAGAAGAAGTCGGATCGTAGCCATGTCGT
>JAZNJK010000259.1:0-6042 GCA_045578005.1 Eubacteriales bacterium
GGTGGTCGACGCCCTCTTTTTTATCTATAAATATTAGATTTGAAAGTCCTTTTTCATGATACATTTTTTCAAGCGTTATACCATTTTCGTGATACGGAACGGTTTTATCACTATCGCCATATGCCATATAAATTTTTATCTTATTCTCCACCAACGCGCCAAGTTTGTCAATTGGATGACCTCTAAATGTCAAAAGTTCACTCTTTGTCATATGCCAAGCGCTCTCAAACTCTTGCCACATTCCGTCAGTTACATCAACTGCGTCGCCAAACCTTGCAGGACAACTAAGGTAGTTTAGCACAGGTGCATCAAGGTATAGACAGTCGATGACCTCGGGGTGACTTGATGCCAAGTGAATTGATATCATACCGCCACAACTCATTCCTATTGTTATAACCTTGCTCGAAATACCGAGTTCAGCTGATACATACTTAATAAACTCATATTGATCCTCAATTTGATCGGGAGTGCCCCAACGGTTACGGTTTTCAATGAAAATAAGGGTGTATCCTCTTTTTATCATTTCGTTTTGTAACTCGGGAAACGCCCCAAAATATTCGGTTTTAAGAACTGTTTTTCCGTTTACCTTACTCTTGTCTTCATTTGACAAAACAATACATTTCTTGTTTTTAAAATAAAATTCAATATGATGAATTCCATCATATTTATATTCAGCAATAATTTCCATATCTACCTCATTTTATTTTTGTTTGTGATTTGCTAAGTATATTTTACTATTTTTTCATTAAAATGTCAACCATAAAAAGGCAGATGCGTTGCATCTGCCTTTGAATTTAGTCGATAATTTGATTTTTTTCTTGGTTGTTTTTATTTCTACGCATCTTTGCAATAATAAATAACACTGCCGTGCCAATAATACCTATCGCACTAACTATAGAAATGAATGTAAAATTGGCATTCTTTATATATGTAAAAACAAATTCTCCGGTTTCTGGGTCTTGCAAGTGCTTAAAAATCGCACAAACATCCGCTATTATTGTAGCACTCAAAAGAAATCCTCCAGCAATGGAACAATAGATTTCGACTTTATCCATAGTTTGTTTTTTGATGCGATTAGGAATTTTAGTGCTAAAATCAATGGCGCTTGAAAGATAAACACCCGCCGCCAAAAGAACTATCGTTTCTGGCACCATATAGGTAGCATTATAAGACAGCGAATAAATAAATGCCGCCTCATCAGGAATCGAAAGTCCTGCCCATACAGTGGCTCCTGAAATAACATGGCAAAGATACCTAAGTATAGATGACAATAAGATACCATAAAGAAATGCGTAATTTTGCCTTTTTTCAACCTTTTTAAACACTCCTGAAAGTGCAAAAACGCCAAACGCCACTATATAATCAAGCATAATAATGGCAAGTATTGACTGCCAAGTGCTAAAATATGACAGTGTGTTTAGTCCGAGTAGAAGCTGAATCGCCGAATTCACAAGTGCCGTTCCGATGCCCCAAGCCGCACCATGCCTGTAGACCGCAATAACTATAGGCAGCATAGATGCTACTGTTACCGATCCGCCGTATGGCATATCTACAAGTTTTATAATGCTAAGAACTGTAGAAAGGGCAATCATAATGCTGCATTCGGTCATTGCGAAAATCCTTTTTGTTGTTTTGTTTTGCATAACAAAACCTCCTTAAAATATAAAATTACCGCACAGGAAATATCCATGCGGTAACAATATATCTATAGCGAAAATATTATCTTCCTACGCCGGCATTATCCGTATCAGGTTAAAGGGTTTGGAAATTTCCATCTCAGCCTTACAGCACCCCTGAATATTCTTTTGTGCGATGGTGTTATTTTAGCACCAAGTTAGAGTTTTGTCAAGTGGTTTTCAAAATTTTCTTTCGATGTATACAAAATTAGTGTTCCTTTTTGAACGGAAATTTCAGACTCCTTATTAACAAACTCATTACTAACACCAAGAGGTGTTTGATTTTCAAGCGTAGCATTTTCGAGTTCGTATAAAAGTCCTTTTTCAAAAACGCCAAAAGCCTCATCATCAAAGGAAAAAACGGAAATTCTTCCCTTTGCCTCGCTATCGAACTTTACTGATAAATTAGTGATAGCAAACAAGGCATTTTTATCATCAAAAAACGCAATATCAACGCCGTTTTTCGAGTATTTTGCAAGTAACGAAATGTTCGCTATTGTATGGTCAAGCGCTCCGCCAATTGCTCCATAAATCTTAATATTTTTATAACCATTTTCTATGGCATACTTTATTGAAAGTTCGCTATCGGTAAAGTCCTTTTTAATGGGAAATCTTATTATGTTATCGCAAACAATTTCCCCCTCATAAGAGTCAAAATCGCCTATTACAACATTTGGCTTTATTCCGTTTTTTAAAAGCACTAAATATCCCCTGTCCGCACCGATAACTATATCGTTTTTATCGGGAGTAATGTCAACTTTGCAATCAAGCGCACAGCATATATAACACGTATTCATTTCTATCCTCTGCCATAATCAAAATTCTACTATTTTCTACTCAATTAGACTTTACTAACGTTTTATTATCTTTCTGCTTTTTATAAGCATTAAGCAACATTACAAACGATATCACTATTGCGGAAACGCACACTCCCCCAAACGGCATCGAAAGAATCGCCGAGCCGATACCGATTTCATCAATACCAAAAGTAGTTATAATAACATTCGAAAAATAAAATTCAAAAATAAATACCAAAATTACAGTTACTGGAATTTTAACATGCGCAACTAAAGACATATTATACTTTTTTACAAAAATACGCAAAAGAATTGTGCTTGAAATCACAAAAATATACACCAAAGCACTTGCTAAACAAAGAAAAACGATTCCATACGAATATGTGGTAAGCTCTGCTCCTACTACTATAATCATTGAGCATACAAACAAAAGTAAGGCTTCAAGCAAAGAAGCAAGAGTTGCTAAAAAAACATCTTTCAATATTAGTTGTGGTTTCATCTTGTATTCTCTCCTCTCTCTTTTGATATTTGCTATTATTTTGAATTTCTATTTGAATTTTAACATATTTCTTATTAAATGTAAATATTTTTGTCAAAATTAACGCACAAGCCATCAAATACAGAAAACGACCATTTGTTGCGAATCCCTCTTGCCATTTATATATTATCTACATTTGTAGGCTCGAATTATTGCTTTGCCTTTTCCGTGATACTTTTTTGTTTCGTAAAGTTCTGTATGAGCTTCTATAAACTCAGGAAGTTTTTTAAACCCGAAACGGGTAATGTCAAAATCGGGACGCACCCTTTTTATGAAAGAACCAATAGATGAAACATTTACATATCCCTCTTCGTCCTGCAAATTATCAGTTTCAGCACCCATCTTAAGCCAATCGTGTAACTCTTTTTCTTCGTCCGACATTTGAATAGTTTGAGAAGTTGTTATTACAGAGATTTCGTTTTTCAAAGTTGGCTCATCTACCGAAGAAACAAGTTTTGTAATAGAAAAAAAGTTATCACATGAGCGCTTAAAAGCATCTGAAGCCTGATCGTTACCAATACCAACAACATAAACTCCAGTTTCTTTCAATTCGATGCTGAGAGGAGTATAGTCGCTATCGCTAGAAACGATAACAAAAGCATCATACCTTTGAGTGAACAAAAGTTTCATCGCATCAATAACTAACGCCATATCAGTAGCATTCTTCTTTTTTGTATAATCAAACTGTTGCTGAGGATTGAGGGCTTGCTCTTTAATTACAGTTTCCCAGTTTTTGAGGTTGTCCTTTTTCCAGTTGCCATATACTCTTTTAACTGTTATTCTGCCAAAGGTGGAAATTTTACTTATAACCAGTGACATCATATTACTCATTGTATTATCCGCATCTATTAAAACGGCAATATTATTGAACATTTTTTCCATATTCTTTTCTCCTAATGTTGCTTTATTCTTTTTGTGTTTGTTGAGAAATTTTAAGTTCAAGTCTAACAAGTTCTTTCTTGAAAAAATAGCGCTCTTCCAAAATTGATATTGCTAAGTGGACAATATTTCCAAATCCAAACATCAATATAATCACATTCATTGACATAGTTATTGTGTTTGTTACATACAAGATGAAAAATAAGCCATAATATCCCAAATTGCATATCAAGGAATTAATCATATTATATTTTGTGTTTCCAAGACCAATAAATATGTTATCCGGGATTGTGCAAAGCGCATACGCAATATAAAACGGAAAGAGTTTTATCGTAATATCAAAAATCGATTGATAATTTGCAAGTTGCTCCACATATTGATAGAACAAACTCCACAGCGGAATTGTTGCTGTCCACAAAACAACAACAAATGTTGTTATCATATAATAGTTGCTTTGTTTTAATTTTCGATAGCCATCTTTGCAATCTCTTCTAATTATTTCGGTTAGTGCTGTTATAGGAATTAGTAGCCACCCCCAAATAAAGTTATTTGCAACCCAATAGTTTCCTTGTTCTGCTACCATATTAACCATTTTACCGATCATTACAGCATAGAAAATATTATCAATAAATTGTTGTAATCCCGAAAAAACACCAACCCTTGCCCATTCTTTGCATATTGAAATATCCTGTTTCGAAAACTTTTCAGGCTTGATATGATTTTGAATAGCGAGTAAAAGAACGCCTGCAATGCCGAGAATTAAATTAATTAAAATATTTGAAAGAGCCACTCCCATTACTTCAAAAGCAGGTACTAAAATAAAATCTGCCAAAACGCTCAAAACCGCATTTGCTATTAAAAAAACATATACATTGCGCGCTTTGCCAACAACAACAAATACTACATTTACAAAACGGCTTACGATTCCAATGATAAATGCTACTGTTTCAAGTCTCAAATATGTATTGACCAATTCAATATCTATCTCAACAGGGTTCATCAACTTCACAAGATGAACGCCGTAAATAAATACAATTATTGAAAAAACAAAATAGAGGGCAAAGGAAATCAAACCAACCTTGAAAACAGATGTTGAAAAACGCTCTTTATGATTTTCATATATTTTGTTCAATACAGAGTATAGCGGAACTATCAAAAAAGCAAGCAATGTTTCATTGATTAGGTCAAACCATTCCATTTGACCTATTACATCAAAAGCACCTATTGAAGTTGAGGTCGAAATAAGAAAAGTTCTAACAGTTTGATATACTGCTGGGATAAGAGCAAGCAAGCATAAAGAAATAAATAAGTTAAAATTGAATGATTTTAATTCGCTGAAATATTTTTTAATTTTTTGCATAATTATACCCTCCTTTTTCAAATAATCAGCTTTAGCAATCAACATTTGTTATTGCTTTATACACAGTCACCTATTATGTGACAATAAAAAATGCGGTTCATCATTATATTTTACCTCCTTTTTCATATTAGCAAAAAGGACACAAAAAACGCCTGCAAAAGTCGCAGGCGTCGCAATACAAAAAAACGACAACTATCCCGTAATTGACGAGACCTGCGACTGAGCATATGGGATACCATAACTTTGTCACTTTTATGGTATTTATCCCCTCTTGTTGAAACAAGAGTGCATGTCGCTATTCACTTAATTAAAGTATATCACAGTTGATTTCTAATGTCAATAATTTTAACAAAATTCAATAGAATAAAGTTTTTTAAACAAATGGCGTTTGCTTAGAATACGAATTTTGCTATATAACGAAATCTCATTGCAAGATTAAATTTCCATATCTCAATTTGGATACTAAAAAGGTAGTTGAAATCTACCCATTTTATTTGGTGGACCAACAGGACTTCGCTCTTGATTTTTTGAGGTCAAGAGTATTAATTTCACATTTATGCCTCAAAAAGCTCTTCGGTCACCGCCAAAAAACATTCCCCGAATGTTTTTCCTAACGCTGGGTTCGAGTCACTGTATTTTGATATACTTGCGAATAAAAAAGGTAGGCATAAACCTACCTTCTTTATTTGGTGGACCAACAGGGACTCGAACCCCGGACCAACCGGTTACGAGCCGGTTGCTCTAACCAACTGAGCTATTGGTCCTTAGCCTGACTTAGTCACGCATTATATT
>JAZNJK010000260.1:0-8385 GCA_045578005.1 Eubacteriales bacterium
CTCTTCATTATTTTGTCTACCTCAGTAACCCATACCGGCACGGAGACCCCCCATGAGCTGGTAAACAGTATCAGCAAGAGGTCCCTTGTAAGGTACGCGACCCTCAACTCCTTCTGGAACAAGCTTTTTGTTTCCTTCTTGGAAATATCTGTCCTTTGAGCCCTTTTCCATTGATGCAAGAGAACCCATGCCACGATATACCTTGAATTGACGACCTTGATAGATTTCGCTATCTCCGGGGCTTTCTTCACAACCTGCGAGAAGTGAACCAACCATGATTACATTTGCACCGGCAGCAATAGCCTTTGTAATATCTCCACTATACTTGATACCACCGTCAGCAATTACAGGAATGCCATATTCCTTAGCAACACTGTAAGCGTCGAAAATAGCAGTAATTTGAGGAACACCGATACCTGCAACAATACGAGTTGTGCAAATAGAACCAGGACCGATACCAACCTTAATTGCATCAGCGCCTGCTTCGATAAGGTCACGAGCCGCATCAGCAGTAGCAATGTTTCCAGCAATGATTTGTGCATCAGGATATGCACCCTTAATTTTCTTTAAGCAATCAACAATGTTCTTTGAGTGACCGTGAGCGGAGTCAAGAACGAGGAAGTCCGCACCAACAGCCAAAAGTGCGCCTGCACGCTCAATAACATTATCAGTAACACCAATAGCAGCACCGCAGAGAAGTCTACCGAATTCATCACGGGCAGTATTTGGATATTTAGTAGCCTTTTCAATATCCTTAGTTGTGATAAGACCTTTAAGGTTGAATTTGTCATCAACGATAGGAAGTTTTTCAATCTTGTGTTTGCAAAGAAGAGCCTTTGCATCATCAAGAGATGCACCTTCTTTAAGTGTGATGAGGTTTTCCTTTGTCATATAGTCCTTGATAGGAACATTAAAATCAGTCAAAAATCTCATATCACGGTTAGTGATAATGCCAACGAGTTTTCCGTCAACACAAATCGGTACACCGGAAATGCGATATTTAGCCATAAGCGCGTCAGCCTCGGCAACAGTGTTGTCAGGAGCAAGGCAGAACGGATTTCTAATAACTCCATTTTCGCTTCTCTTAACTCTTTCTACCTCTTCAACTTGCTTTTGAATAGGCATATTCTTATGGATAACACCAACACCACCCTCACGAGCAATCGCAATAGCAAGAGCAGACTCGGTAACAGTGTCCATAGCCGCACTCATAAGTGGAATGTTGAGTTTGATTTTCTTTGTTAGGTGAGTTTCAAGAGTAACCATTTTAGGAACGATTTCACTCTTAGCAGGAACGAGCAAAACATCATCAAAAGTGATGCCTTCGCGTCCGAATTTGTAGTCGAAAAGATTTTCAGACATTTTAATTTCCTCCGTGTTCAACAACTAAAATATTTCAAAATATTTTTTCTATTATAAATCTAAAATAAAGATTTGTCAACAAAAAAACCGAAAAAAATCTAAAATTAAAGTGATTTACATAAAAAAACTTGAATTTTCTTGCTTTGCAAAGCAAAATAAGCATTTTTTTGCGCGCTTTCCGATGGAAAAATTCCAAAAACCGAAGGACCACTTCCACTCATAAGAGCGCCGAGCGCACCATTTTCAATCATAACACTTTTTATCTCATTAATTTTAGGATTTTGTGGAATTATCACACCCTCAAATTTGTTGTAAAGAGAAGATGCAATACCTTGAACATTTTCATCATCTATCGCATTCATAAGCGGTGAAATATCAACCCCATTTGTGCGACCTTCTCCGTATTTTTCATCAATCATTTTATATGCTTGCGGAGTAGAAACATTCGAGTCGTCAATCGCACATAAAATGTTCATTTCCGAAAGAGATTTAATAGGCGTTAATTTCTCACCAATCCCTTCACAAAGGCAAGTGCCACCTTTAATGCAAAAAGGAATATCCGCCCCAAGTTTTGCTCCGATTTCGCATAGTTCATCGGTGGAAAAAGGGAAGTCAAACGCTTGATTTAGTAGAATTAGCACACCTGACGCATCAGCACTTCCGCCCGCCATTCCTGCGCCTATTGGAATATGCTTGTCAATGTGAATTTTTATAAGCACATCGCTTTTTCCTAAACGAGAAAGAAACAACGCACAAGCCTTGTAGGCAAGATTGCTTTCGTCCCATTTTATAACATTAGTTGTCCCGCTCAGTTCAATTTTCGTGTTAGAGGACGGTAAAATTTCCAAGGAAATCTCATCATAAAGCGAAACCGACTGCATCACCGAGCGAATTTCGTGATATCCGTCATCTCGTTTGCCCAAAACATCAAGAAAAAGATTGATTTTAGCAGGAGCATTTATATAATATTTCATATTATTTTGCCTCAAGCCAGGTTTTACCAATTCCAACATCAGCATTAAGAGGAGCAAGTAAAGAAACCGCACTCTCCATCTCTCTTTGAAGGATTTCCTTTGCCTTGTCAGCACAGGATTTATGAGCCTCAATTATGAGTTCATCGTGAACCTGAAGAATTAATTTTGCATCAATTTTCGCCTCTTTAAGAGCATTGAAAACTCTTATCATAGCGATTTTTATAATATCCGCCGCACTTCCTTGAATAGGTGAGTTCATCGCAACTCTTTCACCGAATGAGCGAATATTGAAGTTTTGCGATTGAAGTTCGGGAACATATCTGCGCCTACCGAACATTGTTTCGGCATAACCGGTTTCTTTTGCGCTTGAAATAAGTCCCTTTATAAAATTGTGAACATCGGGATAAGTAAGGAAGTAATTGTCAATATAATTCTTTGCTTCTTTCTTTGTGATGTGTAAGTCCTTAGCAAGAGAGAAGTCGCCAATTCCGTAAACAATTCCGAAGTTTACCGCCTTTGCACGCTTTCTAAGTTCGGGTGTGATAAGGTCAATAGGCATTCCAAATACCTGTGACGCCGTCATTGCATGAATATCCATTCCCGAATTAAAAGCATAAATCATATTTGCATCACCCGAAAGATGAGCAAGGACCTTTAATTCAATTTGAGAGTAGTCCGCATCAACAAGCACATAATCATCTGATTTTGTGATAAAATACTTTCTTATTTGTTTACCAAGTTCAGTTCTAACCGATATATTTTGAAGATTTGGCTCTGATGAAGAAAGTCTGCCCGTTACGGTAACGGTTTGATTAAATGTTGAGTGAATTCTTCCGTCATTACCCGCTACCTTTACAAGCCCCTCACAGTAGGTGCTTTTCAATTTCATTATTTGGCGATACTCCAAAATTTCATCAATTATCGGAGATTCGTTTCTAAGTTCTTCAAGAACATGAACATCGGTAGAATATCCGTTTTTATTTTTCTTTCCGTGAGAAAGTCCCATTTTCTCAAAAAGAATAATACCAAGTTGCTTTGGTGAGTTAATATTAAATTCTTCACCCGCAAGCATATAAATTCTTTCTTTGTAAGATTCCGCCATAGCGTTCAACTTGTCCGAATACTCTTTAAGTCCATCAATATCAACTCGAAAACCGATTTTTTCCATTGACGCAAGCACATTTGCAAGCGGAATTTCAATTTCATCAAGAATTTTTCTTGCATTGATTTTTTCAAGTTCCTCATTTAATGCGGTATACAACTGATAGATTTGACATGCACCGTGCGATGGCGAAAATTCCGCATTAAGATACTTTATGCATAGATTTTCAAGTTCATATGAAGCATCGGAAGGCGAAACAAGATACCCCGCAAGCATAACATCAAAATGGCAGTCAAACGAGTAATCTTTTGCCCAACTTTTAAAATCGTGACAAATAATTTTGTTCGACTTCAAAAAGTTATCAAAATCATATCCGTCATAGTAAAAGTTATACTTATCAGTATAAAGGTAAAGTTTTTTGTCGTGATAATAAACCGCTACGGTTTCACCTTTTATATCATCAAGCACCCCAATAGGAAATGCATCTTTTGTTTCCAAAGCAGGGGCAGAAGACAGTTGTTGTCTTTTTGAAGGGTCAAAAACAATATTAAACTTCTTCAAGAGCGACTCGAATTCAAGTTTTAAGAATAAATCAGATGCAAACTCCGCATCAATTCCATGATATTCAAAGTCGGAAGTGTCTTTGCCAATCGGCGCATCGCAAACGATAGTAGCAAGATATTTTGAAATGTAAGCCATTTCTTTACCCGCCTCAATTTTAGCCTTTTGAGCATCGGACATTTTCGCATCTTTGTAGGACTCGTAAATCCCGTCAAGTGAGCCAAAATCGGAAATGAGTTTAAATGCACCCTTTTCGCCAATTCCGTTAATTCCGGGAATGTTGTCAGATGAGTCACCCATAATAGCCTTTACATCAATATATTGCGTAGGCGTAACACCAAAATCTTCTTTGAATTTGTTCTCGTCATATAAAATATCTTCTTTTGTCTTAACGAGAATAACAGAGCAGTCTGAATTTATAAGTTGTAAAGAATCCCTGTCGCCTGTCAAAATGTAAGAATGAATATCTTTGTCAGTCATCGCAATACGGGAAACTGTGCCGATTACATCGTCAGCCTCGTATCCTTCGAGTTCTATAACATTAAAGCCAAGTGCCTTAACCGCCTCTTTTGCGTAGGGAAGTTGCTGTGCCAATTCTTCGGGCATAGGTTTTCTGTTGGCTTTGTAAAAATCGTGCGCCTTGTGCCTAAAAGTTTTAGCCTTCAAATCAAATGCAACAACGGCATACTCGGGCTTTATGGTATCAAGATGTCTTTTTAAAATAGTGAGCATTCCGTAAACTGCATTTGTAGGAATTCCTTCCTTTGTGGAAAGCGGACGAATACCATAAAAAGCACGGTTTAGAATACTGTTACCGTCTACAATAAGTAATTTTTTCATCAGTCGTTACCTTCCAAAATAGCCTTTTCAATAGCAATGGCAAACTGATCGGCACAAGATGTTCCACGACCGCCACAGTCGTTGCCTTTTAAAATCTTAACAACAGTATCACAATCCATTCCGTCAACGAGTTTGGAAACCGCCTTTAAGTTACCGTTGCAACCGCCGACAAATTGAACATTGTAAACCTTTTTGTCGATTATTTCAAAGGATATGCTCCTTGCACAAACGCCTCTTGTTTGAAAAAAATGCTTCATAAAAACTCCCTTTTGAAATTTTTTTGTAAAATAGTATATCATTTTCCAAAAAAATGTGTTATTATATGTGTGTTTGATATTATTTTAACAAAAAACGGAGTAAAATTCAATATGAGAATGAAAAAAAAGCGTCACGGTAGCGAAAGATTATCACTTCTATCGGGACTAATCGTGCAAAATCACAAGGAACTTTTTGAAAATGCTTCCGAAATCTACGGACAAAAAAGACCATTAAGAGTTGAAATCGGGTGCGGAAAAGGCGATTTTATAAGAGGTAAATGTGTCCAAGAGAGCGAATATAACTACCTCGCAGTTGAAAAAATAGCCGATGTATGCACCCTTGCGGTAGAAAAATACGCAGGATTTGAAGGACTCGGCTCACTTGCACCAAATGGTGGTTGGCAAACTCCTGACGGCACAGTTTACCCACTCGGCTCGGACGGAATTGAATTTACAAATGAGCAAAAGGGAAATGTTCGTTTCGCAGTTGGTGATGCATCGGAAATGCTTAAAGATTTTCCCGATAATTCAGTTGATGCAATTTTCGTAAACTTTTGTGACCCATGGGGCAAAAAGGGACATGCTAAGCGTCGCTTGACTCACATCAACTTCCTCAATATGTATTCAAGAATACTAATACCCGGTGGAAAACTTTTTTTCAAGACCGATAATAGAGCATTGTTCGATTTTTCTCTTGAAGAGGTTGAAAAGTCAAACTTATTTCTTGAATATAAAACATACGACCTACACGCATCTGATATGAATGCAACAAATATTCAAACCGAATACGAAAGAAACTTCACCGAAAAAGGTTTCAAAATAAATATGCTAATTGCAAAAAACGAAAAATAATGGCATAACTTAAAAAATCTCATACTTTGATAATGAGAACAAATTCTCAAATAAATAAAAAGGGAAACAATATGGACAAAATCAGTATTATTTCCTCTGATGCAAGGTATGAGGCGCTTAATGAAATCTTGTTGGAAAACGGATTTGATAGCCGTATTTGTGATAAAAATTCGGTTGGTAGCCCCAATATTTTAATATTGCCGATAAAAAGTGCGCTTGCAGACGAGGATTTTTCAAAAATTTTCGAAGGTCTTGACAAGCGCACTCTTATTTTTTGTGGCGAGAGCGATAAGGTAAGGACCTACTTTGATGGGGAGATTATAAACTACGCAAAGGACGAAAATTTTCTAAACGAAAATGCCTATATCACCGCCGAGTGTGCCTTGGGATTTTCAATAATGGAAATGGGAAAAACCATAAAATCATCAAAAGTGGCAATTATTGGATACGGACGCATAGCAAAGCACCTTTCCAAAATGCTCGTATCCCTTGGCGCAAGCGTTACGGTATATGCAAGACGGGAAAAGGCAAGAGAAGAGGCAAAAAAACTTGGCATAACCGCTTTGCACACCGATTTTGTGAGCGGAAATTTAACCTCTTGCGATTTTGATGTGATTTATAATACCGTTCCCGAAAAAATCGTTTCAAAAATCGTTAGTGATAAAATTCCAACAAAAACCATTGTTTACGACCTTGCGTCATTGCCGGGTGGTTTTGAGGATATTAACTTCCCAAAAAGACTCCTTGCACTACCGGGGAAAATAATGCCCTTTGCCTCGGCTATGGCAATATTTGATTTTGTCAAGCCATATATTGTGTAGGTATATTTATGATAGGATATGCTTTTTGTGGATCTTTTTGCACCCACGCCCAAAGCCTAAAAGAACTTGAAAAACTTATGGCTCAGGGCTATGATGTTTTACCTATAATGAGCGAAAATGTCTATTCCACAACCACTCGTTTTGGAAAAGCCGACGAATTTATCAAGAAAGTAGAGGAAATAACAGGTAAAAAAGTTATTCACACAATAGTCGATGCCGAGCCACTCGGACCTAAGATAGAACTTGATGCGCTAATTATCGCCCCATGCACAGGAAACACCCTTGCAAAAATAGCAAGAGGAATTACCGATACCGCCGTTACAATGACGGCAAAAGCGCATCTTAGGGCAGACCGCCCCCTCGTTATCGCCCTTTGCTCGAATGATGCTTTAAGTGCGAATTTGCAAAATATAAGCATCTTGCTTGAACGAAAATGTGTTTATTTTGTCCCGTTAAAGCAAGACGACCCAATGAGAAAACCGCATTCACTAATCTCGGAATTTTCTCTCGTTTCAAACACGCTCTTACACGCTCTTGACGGCAAACAAATTCGCCCATTGTTCATTTAGTAGAAATAAAACGAATAAAACCGTAAAAATCACCGAGAGGAAAGCGTAAAATGGCTATTCTTTTTAGGTGATTTTTTCTTTTTAAAATAATTTTGAAAATTTTCAAAAAGCACTTGAAATGTGCAAAAGTATGTGATATACTATGCTCGTAAAATTTAATCTTATCAAGAGTAGTGGAGGGACAGGCCCTGTGAAACTACGGCAACCTATCGTTTGACAAGGTGCCAATTCCGTGAGATGAGAATTAACTGCTCAATCCACGGAACTCCGTGGACTTTTGATTTTTTAGGAGGAAAATATGAAGAAATTTTTCACATCTGAATCAGTAACCGAAGGACATCCCGACAAAATTTGCGACCAAATTTCCGACGCAATACTTGACGCAATGCTTGCTCAAGACCCAATGTCAAGAGTAGCGTGTGAAACCGCTTGCACAACAGGATTTGTAATAGTAATGGGAGAAATCACTACAAAGGCAAATGTTGATATTCAAGAAATCGTTCGTAGAACGGTTAGAGAAATCGGCTATGATAGAGCAAAATATGGTTTTGACAGCGATACTTGCGCAGTAATCAGTTCAATCCATGAGCAAAGCCCCGATATCGCACTTGGCGTTGATAATTCTGCCGAGGCAAAGAGCGGTGAAAACGAGGCTGAAAACGGAGCAGGTGACCAAGGACTTATGTTCGGTTATGCTTGTAACGAAACAAAGGAACTTATGCCACTTCCAATTTCTTTGGCTCACAAACTCGCAATCCAACTTACCAAGGTTAGAAAGGATAGCATTCTTCCATACCTTCGTCCCGATGGAAAAACACAGGTAACAGTTGAATACGAAGACGGAAAGCCTGTTAGAATTGACGCAATCGTAGTTTCATCTCAACATAGCCCCGATGTTCCTCTCGAAAACATTAGAAAAGACATCATTGAGCAAGTTATTATGCCAATCGTTCCAAACGATATGATGGATGAAAACACTAAAATTTATGTAAACCCAACAGGAAGATTTGTAATCGGTGGACCAAATGGTGATACAGGTCTTACAGG
>JAZNJK010000261.1:0-3823 GCA_045578005.1 Eubacteriales bacterium
TGCTTCGATATTCCCCGAGCAATTTTCTTCATGGCGTTAGCCAATTCATGTTCGCTTGCGAACAATTCATGTGCAAAGCACAATTCATGACCGTAGGTCAATTCATGTCACAAAGTGACCATTCATTCCGCATTGGTAAAATACTGTTTTACATAAAAAATGCAGTCAAACGACTGCATTTTTTTAATATTTGAATTTCTTTTTCTTTATTATCATAAAGATTATTGTTAGTGCAAATGCCATTGATTCGGCAACGATGATTGATGCCCATATTCCGTCAGTTTTCCATATTAGAGGGAGCAAAAGGACTGCGCCAATTTGGAAAACGAGAGTGCGAAGGAACGAGATTATTGCCGAGGTAACTCCGTCGTTTAAGGCGGTGAAAAATGATGAGCCGAAAATCGCCATTCCTGCAAAGAGGAACGAGAAACTGAATATTCTAAATCCGTGAAGGGTGAGGGCGAAAAGTTCCGAATTATGACCGACAAAAATCCAAGAAAATGCTGGGGCAAGTGCTTGACCGAGGGCAAGCATACAAAGTGAGAAAATGCCTATTATTACCGTGCTTTTGCGCCTTAGATTTTTTAGTTCATCATAACCTTGTGCGCCAAAATGATAACTGATTACAGGGGCAATTCCCACGCTGTAACCGATAAATGCGGAGATAAAGACAAAGTTTACATACATCATAACACCGTATGCGCTAACTCCGTTTTCGCCTGCGTATTTCATAAGTTGAATATTATAAAGAATGCCAACAAGGGACATTGAAACTTGCGACATAAGTTCGCTTGAACCGTTTGTGAGCATTTTGCCCATGGCTGATGCGTTAAAATATGGGGTGCGAAGTCGATAAACGCTTGTGTTTTCTCTTGCGAAGTAGATAATGGGTAAAACTCCACCGACAACTTGGCTAAGTCCTGTTGCGAGTGCCGCACCGACAAGTCCCCAACCAAATACCGCCATAAAAAGTGCGTCAAGAATCATATTGCAAACGCCTGAAATTACGCTCATATAAAGACCGAGTTGCGGTTTTTCCGCGCCTACAAACACACTTTGAAAGCAAAGTTGTAAAAGGAATGCGGGGAGTGCAAGGCAAATGATTATTCCGTAAATCGTGCAGTCGTCGAGCATTTTTCCACTTGCGCCCATCATTTGTGCAACGGGACGGACGGTGAAAACACCTAAAACGGCAAGTGCGACTCCGAGGATTATAGAAAAATATACTACCATTGAAAAGAGTTTATTTGCTCTTTCCTTATCGCCCTCTCCAAAAACCTTTGAAATAAGGGCGCAACCGCCTGTGCCTACCATAAATCCGGGAGCGCCAAGGACCATAAGATATGGCATTATAAAATTGAGTGCGGCAAATTCCGTATCTCCCACTATGTTCGATACAAAAAGTCCGTCAACTACACCGTAAATAGATGTGAATATCATCATAATTATCGACGGAACGGTAAATCTAAATATCTTTTTGAACGAAAAATGCTCGTAAAGTTTTATCGCCATATTCTCTCCCCCCTTTTTGCGCTATCTCAACAATATTAACATATATAAATTTTAATGTCAATACATTTTCCCTTTTAATACAAAACACTTCGCAAAAACGCGAAGTGTTTTGGGTTTATTTTTATAAAATGCTATGGCACATGACGACACTTGCGCCAAAATTCTTGAAAATTCAGCCTTTTATTGACCGTTCAAGACAAGGCGCACCGCAGTATAACGAAGTTATCAATGTTCAAGGGTGTCGATGAAATCGCATGCGGCAAGTGCCGATATTGCTCCGTCCGCACAGGCGGTGGCAACTTGACGAATTCTCTTTTTACGGCAGTCGCCTGCGACGAAAATTCCGTTTGTTTTTGTGACGCAAGTTTCATCACTATCGGCATAGCCCCACGCATCAAGTCCTATTACATTTTCAAACGGTTTATTTTGTGGGATAAGACCGATTGCAACGAAAAGACCGTCAACGCTTATGTCGGTTTTTTCACCGTTTGCGCTCTTTTCAACGGTTACACCGCTAAGTTTGTTTTCACCGAGAAGTGCGGTGATTTTTGCGCCTGTGATTACTTCAACATTATTCTTCTTTGCGAGTTGCTCTTGAAGTTTTTTCTCGCCTGTTAGGTAGTCGAGATTTTGAACTACATAAACCTTTGTGCAAAGGTCACTGAGCAAAATTGCCTCTTGAAGTGCGCTATTTCCACCACCGAGGACACAAACTGTCTTGCCCTCGTAAAATGCGCCGTCACAAACTGCGCAAAACGAAATGCCCTCACCGATAAATTCTTTTTCTCTTTCAATTCCGGGTAGGCGGTGAGTTGCTCCCGTTGCGATGATTACCGCCTTTGCCTCATAAGTATTTCCGTCGGTGATGACTGTTTTATAATCGCCATTATCAACAATTTCCTTAACCTCGCAAAGGTCGATTTCCGCCCCTTGATTAAGCACTTGCTCAATCATTTTTTCGGCAAATTCATTTCCTGTAAGAGATGTAAATCCGGGGATATTCTCTACCTTTGGGGAAAAGGTGATTTGTCCACCGAATGCACCCTTTTCAAGCACGATAACGCTCTTATTTGCGCGTCTTGCGTAGAGTGCCGAGGTGAGTCCCGCAGGTCCTGCGCCTATTACTACTATATCGAACATATTTATTCCTTTCATAAAATCGTTTCGGCGACTTTTAAGGTCGCCGAAACTTTTATTTTAGCTTATACACCAAGATATTTCTTAATGTCGGAAACGCCAACGAACTTTTCAACATTGCCGTCTTTAACAACAACGAGAGTTGGTGCTTGCATAATGCCGAACTTATCAACAAGAGCCTTGTTTTCCTGAGTTGCAAGCACTTGCTCATACTTAACGCCTGCTTTATCAAGGAATGTCATTGCAATCTTGCAGTTTGGACAAGTTGCTGTCTTGAAGAGGTATACTCCGTTTTCGCTTTCGCAATCACAAGCCTTTTCCTCTACCTTATCTTCAACTACTGCGCCTGAGCGAACGAGTTTAGATGTTTCAATATCGTAAACCTTTCTATCTCTATATTCTTGGCTCTTGCCGTCGTTCCAGTTTTGAACAGGGCGGTAGTAACCTGTAATACGGCTATAAACCTCAGTCTTTTCGCCACAGTCAGGGCAAGTATAAACTTCGCCTGAAATGTAACCGTGGTTCTTACATACGGAGTATGTTGGTGACATTGTGTAGTATGGGAGTTTATAGTTTTCAGCAATCTTACGAACGAGGTTTGCTGCAGACTTCCAGTCGGGAAGTTTTTGTCCGAGGAATGCGTGGAATACCGTACCTGACGTGTAAAGGGTTTGCAAATCGTCTTGAATATCAAGCGCTGAGAAAATATCGTCAGTATATCCAACGGGCAAGTGCGAACTGTTAGTATAATAAGGCGCATTGTCGTTGTCGGACGCCGTAATAATATCCGGATATCTCTTTTTATCATGCTTTGCCAGACGATAAGTGGTGGATTCCGCAGGGGTTGCCTCTAAGTTATATAAATCACCGTAACGCTCCTGATAATCACTCAAACGTTCTCTCATGTGATTTAATACCTTTTTGGAAAATTCCTGGGTCTCCATATGGGTCATATCCTTACCAATCCACTTCGCATTCAAACCAACTTCGTTCATGCCGATTAAACCAATGGTGGAGAAGTGGTTGTCAAAGGTGCCAAGATAACGCTTTGTATATGGATATAATCCCTCCTGCAGAAGCTTGGAAATCACGCCTCTCTTTACCTTTAAAGACCGGGCGGAAATATCCATCATACGGTCCAGCCGGTTAAAGAAATCCTCTTCATTTTCTGCCA
>JAZNJK010000262.1:0-12517 GCA_045578005.1 Eubacteriales bacterium
TTTTCTTTACTTTACTCATTCCTTACACTCAAGACGGTAGCCCACACCTCGTATAGTTACGATAATATCAGCATAATCGCCAAGGCTCTTTCTCAAAATTTTAATATGTGTATCAAGTGTTCTGTCATCACCAAAGAAATCATATCCCCAAACATCTGAAAGAAGTCTGTCACGAGTGAGCGCAACATTCTTATTTTTTAGCATATAGAAGAACAAATCGTATTCTCTTGGCGACATATCACACGCCTTGCCGTCGATTTTGACAACTCTTGCGGTAAAGTCAACCTCAATGCCCCCATCGGCAAGGAAAACAACATCGTTTTTAGGCTCTTGCGCAGGAGTCGATGAGTTTGCACGGCGTTTGAGAATAGCATTAACGCGGAGCATAAGTTCCTTAGGTGAAAATGGCTTGATAACATAGTCGTCAATGCCTATTTCAAAACCGTTGATTTTGTCATATTCCTCACCACGAGCAGAGAGCATAATAATAGGAATATCAGATGTCTTTCTGATTTCTCTACAAGCGGAAAAACCGTCGAGTTCAGGCATCATAATATCCATAATAACGAGGTCGAAATGATTGTTTTTAAGTTGGATAAGTGCTTCCATTCCATTTGAAGCCTCGCTTACGGAGTGACCTTCAAATTCCGCATATTTGCGTATAAGTTTTCTTATCATTTCCTCGTCATCAGTTATTAATATGTTATACATAGTCATCACCTCATAAAAATCATATCATAAAAAACGAAATTTGTCAATAAAAAAATAGGGAACAACTGTCGTCTTTATTTATTGTTTTACAAAAGGGGCATCGCTAACGCGATAGCCCCTTTTGTGTCAAGCATGAACAAGACTTGACATATATAGAAAGGAGAGAAGATAATGCTTAGTTATGAAACTCTTTCATAAACGATAATATCAACATTTAGATATTCGTTACCGCGTTTGATACTTGCATGAATTGTATCTCCTGGTTTAGTCCTTGAAAGAACGGAACGGAAATCGTTAAGACTTGAAATATCAACACCGTTTAATTGAAGAATTATATCTTGAACTTGTAAACTTGTATCATTAAATCCCTTTGTCAAATCATGCACATATACATATGATGAAAATCCCGACGACACTTCCGATACGGTAATGCCAAGGAAAGGACTGCTTTTGTTATATCCAAATTCAATAATATCTTCAACAATAATTCTCGCATCGTTAGAAGGAATGGCAAATCCAATTCCCTCAACGCCAAGTCCTGAGGATTTTGCGTTTACAATGCCGATAAGTTCCCCCTTCATATTAAACAAACCGCCACCCGAATTTCCCGAGTTTATCGCCGCATTCGTTTGAAGAAGGTTGAAATAGTTTCCATCAATTTCAATCTCACGGTCAAGCGCACTTATAATTCCGTTTGTAACAGTTCCACCAAGTTCACCGAGAGGATTGCCAATAGCAATAACCTCTTGCCCAAGCACAATAGCATTAGAATCGCCAAATTTCGCACCAAATAACTTGTCGCCCGTCTCAACCATAAGCACGGCAATATCACCGTAGGAGTCTGTTCCACGCACGGTTTTAACCGCATATTCCTTGCCGTCAGTAGTTCTTATTGTTATCTTGTTTGATGTATTTCCATTGTCATCTTGAATAACATGGGCATTAGTTACAACATAGTATCCTGCATCAATTCCATCAAGTTTGTATTTGCCAATAATAACACCGCTACCCGCACTTGCGCTAACAGTTACCGAATTTACAACAAATTCAGTCTTTATCTCGACAACACTGTCCTTAACCGCATATATAACCTCGGAGTAGGACGAGTATTCCTTGCTCGTGTTAGCTGAGTTGCCCAAATCAACGCTCATATCATTTCCGTTCATCGCGCCGTTTTGATCATCAACGCTTGGAGATGTGAAAATAAGACTGTCAACATTTTTTCCCGAGCCGGGCGTAGATAGTTTATCAACAATTATAATGCCGAAAACAAGCATCAAAATAAGCATAAGGGCGAAAAATCCCGAAACAATAACGAGCATAATGTTGCTCTTGCTAACTCTTTTGGAGTTATTGTCAAAAGTTGTCGAGTCTAACCCCTCACCGCTTTCGCTTGAAAAGTCGTTATATATAAAGTCTGCCATATAAGCACCCCTTTCAATTCCAAAACTCAATAAATCCGTCCAAGGCATCAACTTTTTGCCTCTCATCTTGTGTTTCTATGACCATTATACACTATGAATGTGATGGTTTTGTGATGAATTTGAGAAAATTTGATAAAAATTTCAAAAAAGTTGCTAAAAAATCAAAAAAATTTAAAAAAATCTTGCAATTTTAAAATTATTATGTTAATATTATCACTGTAAAATACATAAAAGTAAAAATGCGTTGAAAAAGAGTGCGTTTGCAAAAGGTCAATACAAAGAGAGGGACTTCGTGGCTGAAAGAGTTCTTGTTGATTTGCAAATTGCGTTTCACTTTGGAGCATGCTTGTTGAAACCAGTAGGCAAGCACGGTGTGTCCCGTTATAGACATAAGGAGTATATGCTTCTGAGGGTCATTGACCGAAAAAGGGTGGTACCGCGATAATTCGCCCCTGTCATTTTATGATAGGGCGATTTTTTTATTTTTGGCTCACACAATTTAAAATAAGCATTTTACTTTTAAAACCGCAAGGAGAAAATAGTATGAAAGAAAAGTTAGAGGCGCTACTCAAAGAAGGAGTAGAAAAAATCAACTCGGCAAACAGCGAAAATGAACTTCAAGATGTAAAGGCATTTCTTCTCGGCAAGCAAGGAAGTATTACCGCGCTTCTTAAAGAAATTCCAAAACTTGATGTTTCCCTTCGTCCCGAAATGGGAAAGGCAGTAAACGAAGTTAAGGCGAAACTTAGTGAGCAAATTGATGCTCGTAGAGAGGAACTTACTCTTAAAGCAAGTGCAATCTCCCCCGACTTTGACTGCACAATCCCCGGAATTGAACCTAAAATCGGTGGACTTCACCCAATTACTCAAATGTGCTACGACCTTAACGATGCGTTTCGTTCAATGGGATTTGAGGTTTTCTCAGGTCCTGAAATCACAAGCGAGTATTACGCATTTGATAACCTAAACTTCCCACCAAACCACCCAGCAAGAGAAAGTATGGATACCTACTGGCTCGAAGGTCACGATAGCGGAGAGGCGAATGATAAACTTTGCCTTCGTCCTCACCTAACAGGCGACAGTGTTCGTTATATGCAAACACATAAACCGCCATATCGTTTCGTTTACCCAGGTAGAGTATATAGAAACGAAACAACCGACGCAAGACATGAACGCGCATTTTTCCAATACGAAGCACTTATCGTAGATAAGGACTTCACATACACCGCAGGAAAGGTAATGATTAAGAGCATTCTTTCAAAGGTATTCGGTAAAGATGTTCCTGTTAGAATGCGTGCAGGATTTTTCCCGTTTGTTGAACCAGGATTTGAAATTGATATGGGCTGTCTTGTTTGCAACGGTAAGGGATGTAGCGTTTGTAAGCATGTTGGATGGATTGAAATTATGCCCGGTGGCACACCTCATCCAAATGTTCTTCGCTCCGCAGGACTTGACCCCGATGAATACACAGGTTTCTATGTAAATATAGGACTTGATAGACTTGTTATGATGCGTTACGGCGTTGATGATGTCCGTCTTTTCCATAGCGCAGACCTCCGCTTCCTAAAGCAATTCCATTAATGAGTATAGGAGGATAGAAAGATGAAATTATCACTTAATTGGATAAAAGACTATGTTAAACTCCCCGAGGATATGGACCTTACCCGTCTTGCCTATGACCTTACAATGTCAACAGTTGAGGTTGAGGGATGTGAAAAACTTGCAGACCGTTTTGATAAAATAGTAGTTGGTAAAATCACCGAAGTTTTGCCCCATCCAAATGCAGATAAACTCCGTGTATGTAAGGTAGACCTCGGAAATGGTGACATCAAAGAAATCGTATGTGGCGGTAGCAATCTTGATGCGGGTATGAGCGTTGTTGTAGCATGCCCAGGCTCGTTTGTCCGTTGGCACGGTGAGGGAGAGCCTGTTGAAATTAAAAAAGGTAAACTCCGTGGTGTTGACAGTTACGGTATGATTTGTGCCTCGGTAGAGGTTGGACTTGATGCACTTTTCCCCGTGAAAGATGACCACGAAATTATGGACCTCACTTCCTTTAATGTTGAGGCAGGAACACCTCTTGCAGTGGCACTTAACCTTGATGACATCATTCTCGAAATTGATAATAAATCAATGACCAACCGACCTGACCTTTGGGGACACTACGGCATAGCAAGAGAAATTGCTGCACTTTATGACCTTGAACTTGTAGAATTTGAAAAATTCACCCCAAGCACAACTGAGGTTTGCAAGGTGGAAATCAAAGATACCGAAAGATGCCCAAGATACATTGGCGCACGCATTGAAGGCCTTGGAGTTATGCCATCACCATTTGAAATGCAAAGCCGTATTTGGCGCGTAGGTATGCGTCCAATCAACGCACTTGTTGATATTACAAACTATGTAATGCTTGCAACAGGCCAACCTACCCATGTGTTCGATTCTAACCACATCATCGACCATATCGAGGTGCGTAGAGCAAATAAAGATGAAAAACTTCTCCTTCTTAATGATAAAGAACTTGCTCTTTGCGAGGACGATCTCGTTATCGCCGATAAAGACGGAGCAGTGGGACTTGCAGGAGTTATGGGCGGAGCAAAAGATTCTGTTCTTCCCGAAACTAATAGCGTAATTTTGGAAGTTGCAAACTTTGAAAGCAAGGGAATTAGAAGAACCGCACTTAGATACGATAACCGCACTGAGTCATCTTCCCGTTATGAAAAAGCGGTAGATCCCGAGCGTTGCGACCAAGCGCTTTCCCTCGCTATGAAACTTTTCTCGGAACTTTATCCCGATATGAAGGTTACCGCATTTAGCGACCAATATCCAAATAAACTCGAGAAAAAAGAAATAGATGTAGAACTTGAATGGCTTGATAGAAGACTCGGTAAGCGTATTCCTCAGGATGTCGTAGCAAGAAAACTCGGCATAATGGGATACGAGGTTACATTCACCGAAGACTCAATGCACATTGTTGTTCCAACATGGCGTTCAACAGGTGATGTATCTATAAAAGCCGATATTATGGAAGAAGTTGCTCGTATGTATGGATACGAAAACTTCGAGGCAACATCTATCACTACAACTTTTGACGGAGCAATCAATCAACTTAATGTTGACCTTGTTCGTAAGATAAAAGAATATCTTGCATTCCGTTGCAATATGCAAGAAATCTTCACATATCCTTGGATGAGCGATGAGTGTGTTCACGCAATTATGCCATCAACCGACGGTATTCTATCCCTTGCAACTCCACCGTCACCAACCGAGAGATATGTAAAATGCTCACTCCTTCCAAACATTTGTAAGGCAATCGTTAAAAACGAGCGTAATTTTGATGAGTTCGACATCTTTGAGGAAGCGCAAATTTTCCTTGATAAAGACTATACATCAAACTATAAGGGAGAAAAACTTCCTTGCCAAAAGAAACACCTTGGTTGCGCATTTGTTGGCTCACCTGACGATATTTCAAAACTTTTCCGTCACGCAAAAGGCGTTATCGCATCAATGCCAACATATACACATATGGAAGCGTTCACTTTCGAAAAGACCGAAAAACCATATTGGGCTGATGAAGTTGTATGGCAAAACATCTACCATAACGGGCAAAAAATCGGTGATATCGCACTTCTTTCCAAAAAATCCGCACTTGCTTGCGGTATAAAAGTGCTTTCCGCTATCCTTGTTGAACTTGATATGGACGCACTTGTTCCATTCAAATCAAGAACAAACCGTTTCACAAGACTTAGCGAACTTCAAACAAACGAGTATGACATTTCACTTCTTGTCGACTCAATGACAAAGTGGCAAGATGTTTATAATACCGTTTTGAAGGGCAAAGATGAAATTTCAATGACCGTTCAAGTTGAGGAACAAGGACAGGTAAAAGCGGTAAATGTCAACCTCGGACTCAAATTCGTTGATGAATATAAAGGTAAGCAAATCCCCGAGGGCAAAAAATCCCTTACAATTCGCCTTGTTATTTCATCAAGCGAGAAGACACTCACAAGTTTAGAGATTGAAACAGTTGCTAATACCGTTCTCAAAAAACTCTCAAAACTTCTCGGTGCGGACATTCGTGGCTAATGCTACGCAAATGCACAGTTGAAAACACTTCACATGGCAAAATAATAATAAAAAGGCTTACTGTATTTCAGTGAGCCTTTTATATTTAAAACTGCCAAATTATTGACACATCACGAAATATATGATAAAATAGATTTGAGGTGATAAATATGACTAAAACGAAATATATAGATACCATTATCGGCACAGTCGGTGATGAACAAGATACCAGTTTTCACGGTGGCGGAAAAACATATCCGGGCGCATGCTTGCCAAGTGGAATGGTGCAACTTAGCCCCGATACAACAACAAGCGGAGATAACGGCACAGGCTATAACTATTGCCAAAACACAATAGAAGGATTTAGTTTCAATCATATGAGCGGAATAGGTTGGTATGGTGACCTTGGAAATATCCAAGTAATGCCAATCGTTGGCAAAACCGACCTTCGTAGTGGAAGTAATGATGAAACTCCGCTTGAAAAGGGAAGCGAAGGGTGGAAGTCCGCTTTTTCTCACGAAAACGAAGTTGCAAAGGCGGGATATTATTCCGTTCTACTTGATAAATATAACATCTTGACCGAAGCAAGTGTAACTCAAAGGACGGGAAATTTGCGCTTTACATACCCTAAATCAAATGAGGCAGGACTAATTTTCAACCTTAGTAGAAGAATAGCGGGTAAGGCGGACTACCAAAGTGTAAAAATCACCGATAATAGATACATATCGGGACATATTCACTGCACACCAAAGGGCGGTGGATTTGGAAGAGGTAACGGAAATATCGGATATGAACTCTACTTTTATGCCGAAATATCAAAACCTGTAAATAGCATAAAGTTCTTTGAAAATGAGGAATTTGTCGAAACCAACACCTTGGAATACGAAGGCGAAGATGTGGGTGTGCTTCTTACATTCAATACCGAAAAAGGCGAAAATGTTTGCGTAAAATGTGCAATTTCCTATACCGATGAACAGGGCGCAAAACTCAATTTTGATACCGAGTGCGCACATCTTAATTTTGATGAAATTCGCAAAAATGCTGACAATGTGTGGGAAAATGCCACTAATTGCATCACTGTTGAGGGCGATGATGAAACTGATAAAACCCTATTTTATACCTGTCTATATCATACCCTTCTTGACCCTCGTATAACGGCAGACTGTGACGGTCGTTTTCGAACAGCACAAGGCAATATCAAAAAAGCCGATTATACTCACCGCACAATGTTTAGCGGTTGGGATGTTTATCGTAGCGAGTTTCCGTTGCTCACGCTAATCGCACCTGAAATGGTAAATGATGAAATCAATTCACTTCTTAATATAGCGAAAGAGAATAATACATCTCTTCCAAGATGGGAACTTATGGGCATTGACTCAAAATGTATGGTAGGCGACCCCGCACTTCTTGTCCTTGCCGATGCCTATGTTAAGGGAATAAGAAATTATGATACTAACCTCGCATATGATATTTGTTACGCCTCGGCTACCTGCGCCACCGAATTTAACGGTAAACCGTTTAAAAGCATTCGCATAGGTAGCAAAAACTATATAAACGATGCCTATGTTACAAATAACATCAGCGAAACTCTTGAACTTCTTCTTGCCGATTATACAATGGAAAATTTCGCACGAGAAATGAAAAAGAGCGATGATGTGTCGTATTTTGCCACAAGAAAAGATAAATATAAGGAAAATTTCGATGCAAAACTCGGCTATATGAACGCAAGAGACGAAAACGGCAATTTCGCCCCCGTTACCGATAAATATTCGTGTTTTGGATGCGTTGAAAGTAACATTTATCAACAGTCATGGTTCGTTCCGTATGATGTTGAGGGTGTTTGCAACCTTTTCGGTTGGGATAGGTCAATTAGTGAACTTAATGAACTTTTCGAAAAAGCAGACCTTAGCGCTCTTTGGAATGAAAATTATAACCATTCTAACGAGCCATGCCATAACCTAACGCACTATTTCAATATCCTCGGTGTCCCCCACCTAACTCAGTATTGGACAAGGCGTGTGCAAAAGGAAGCATATCGCACAGGCGCATTCGGTTTTTGCGGAAACGAGGATGTGGGACAACTCTCCGCATGGTTCGTTTTAAGCGCTATCGGTCTTGCTCAAATATGCCCAAGCGAAAAGACCTTCCAACTCAATACCCCTCTTTTCAAATCGGCAACAGTAAAACTTGACTCCAAATATCACCCCTGCAAAAACTCAACCCTTCTAAAAATCGAATGTGATAAAGACCCAATAGAGTATCCGTATATCGACAAAATTCTTTTAAACGGAACCGAAATAAAAGGCCACTCCGTCTCCTACGATGACCTCACAAACGGAGCAAACCTCACCTTCATTCTTAGAAAAGACCCAAAATAAACAAAATCGGAACGCAATAAGCGTTCCGATTTTTGTTAAAAATTGTTTTTTCTGTGCTTACAGTTTTCACACATGTAATTGTGAATTGTGTGTTTTCCGCTTGTCTTATATGTGTGGGTGTAGGATTCAAAATGTCCCTTTTGTCCCGTTTCAAGTTTGTATTGATTTCCGGTTGAATCGGTTAAAGTTCCTATTTCTTTGCGATCCGAAGAAACCCAACGAGTTCCTTTTATGGTGCGAGTTGAAGGCTCTCCTTGAATTTCTTTACTGCCAACGGAATTCCAACAAAATAATCTTCCGCAATTTGGACAAATTTTATAATATTTAGAGAAAGAAACCACAAAGGATAGAGAACGAATGGCAAGTGTAATAAATCCTACATTACATAGAGTGGTGAAAAAAGCAATCGCAAAAACACTCTTTCGCACTTCGCTTGATGCCATAAAATATCCACCTTTTATGACAAATATTGAAACAACTATCGAACAAATAGTTAGCGCAAGAAATATAAAGAAAATAAACCAAAGATTAAGTATTAGGCGCAATGGCTTTGTCCAACCGATTCGTTTTCCTATTTTTTTATGGCTCATCCAATTTGTATTATCAAAAATTTCTTCTATCAAATCTGTAAAATAGTGCATATCAATTCCGCCATTTACAGATATAGCGATAATTGCAATTATTATTGATAAAGCAATACCGACAACAAATGCGATTATATAAGGATTAAGCGGATTTTTGTAAGTATAGTCGGGCATAAATATAGCCATCGCCAAGCAACCGTAAATAAGCCCAATCGGAACTCCAAAAGCTAAAGGATTCCACCAAGTGACCGCCAAAAAATGATATAAAGCCTTAAAAAATACGAATTTATCCGCAGGATGTCGACTTTTTTTACTATTGTCAAGATTTGTTGAATTTTCGTGTCCTTCCATAAATAACTCCCGTAAAGAAATCTTATTTAAATACATTTGTCATTCTTGATTGGCGCTAAAAACCTTCCAATTAAGAACGCTTTAATCTCAAATATGTTTGTCCTATCATAAGACAATTGACAATAAAAATAAAAGATGATAATTAAGACAAATTTTGATAGGTCGATTTGTTTTAATTTAAATCTTTTCATATTAAAAAACTTCACTTATAGGCTGGCATCTTATTATAGAATAAATGCGACAAAAGACTCAAAAGAACATGCCCAAAATAAAGTTAAATCTTGATTGTGTTCAATAAAATATAACAATATATAATAAAATCCAAATAAAAATCTCGTTTGTCTTATGACAGGACAAGTTTTTTGTAAATTTAGTATATCATAATAATTGTCCTATGTCAAGACAAAAGGAGAATTTTTATGGCGAGAATCATTGAAGGCGAAAAAATGAATTTAATAGGTGATAATGTTAGAAAATACAGGAGAAAACAGCATATTAGCCAACAAACTTTATCTAACCTTTTGGAACTGATGGGTGTTTATGTTTGTAGAGGTTCGATTTCGAGAATAGAGGATAGAACTCGAACTGTTACTGATATAGAATTGTTCGCCATAGCAAAAGCGTTGAAAGTTGAAATTTCCGACCTTATTAAAAATGATATAATTGATTTGTAATGATTGAACGGATGTCTTGTGCATCCGTTTTCAATATTTGTAATTCTTAAAAACACCTAAACCCCTTGATTTTTCTATTAAAATATGATAAAGTATAAGATAGGAATTTATGTGTAACTAAAACAAGGAGAAAAAATGGCAAAATTCAAATGTTCAAAATGCTCCGCATCGTTTGAAGATGATGTGCGTGGCATAGTTTACTGTCCTTATTGCTTTGAAATTCAACCCCTTCCCGACTCTCTCACCTATGAGCAAAGGGAAAGCGTATATCAACACGCAATGCAAATTTCCGAGCGTGCAAGGACAAAAGAAAACCTCGAAGATGTAGCGAAAATCTTTGAACAACTCGGTGACTATGAGGATTCAAGAGCCGAGGCACAAAGATGTAGAAAAAAACTCCACGAAATGGAAAACGACGGAGTATATACCAAGGCACTTGACCTACTCGGTAAAGAAACTGTTCGTAGTTATAAGGAGGCAATCGCCCTTCTTGAAACAATTCCCGAATGGCGTAATGCGTCTTTCAAACTTGATGAGGCGAGAAAGAAACTTGAAACCCTTATTGAAAAGCGTCAAAAACAGCGTGATAAGGCGTTTAAAATCGCAATGATTGTATCGGCAATCCTAATTTTCATTGCAATCGCAACTTACTTGATTGTTGAATTTGCAGTCCCTGCAATTAGATATTCAACCGCCCTTGACCAACTTGAAGACGGTGAGTATGATAAGGCGTATGCAACACTTGAAGACCTCGGTAATTATAAAAACGCACCCGAAGAAATCAAAAAGAGCAAATATAATCGTGCAATCGAGTATCAAGCAAACGGTGATATTCTCACCGCATGTAAGTTCTACGGTCAAGCCGTAGGCTATGGCGATGCCGAGGCAAGACAAATCGCAATTTGTAAGACTCTTACAATAGAACAACAAATTTCATTGCTCGATAAGGGTAATACAGTAGTCCTTGGTAGATACGACCAAGATCCCAACCTCGAAGGCAAGGAACTTCTTGAATGGATTATAGTTGAAAAGAACGGCAATAAAGCAATGCTCGTTAGCAAATACGCAATCGAAGCATCAGTTTTCTCTATAAAACCAACCACATGGAGCAAATCCGAACTTAGAGCATGGCTCAATAGCGATATA
Organism: Eubacteriales bacterium; assembly: GCA_045578005.1. Lineage (GTDB taxonomy): Bacteria > Bacillota > Clostridia > Oscillospirales > CAG-272 > RGIG2000. The sequence goes on from JAZNJK010000262.1 coordinate 11,334, forward strand.
AGTAGTGGATTTATCGGTCAAGTATTTTATAAGAGCGAAAGAAATAGCATTCTAAGAAACAGCACCGTTACAGTTTATAGGGACGCAAACGGAGAGGAGCAAGTTGACATTTGCGAGGACCGTGTATTCCTTCTTAGCGATAACGAGGCTAATAAATACTTTAATGATAACGATTCAAGATGTGCTGTTGCAACCGAATTTCTTAAAACAAGAAATACAAATGCGTTCTTCTCCGATAACGGAATGGCTCGTTATTGGCTACGCTCAACGACACAAGACGGCAAAATTATGTATGTAAACGCAAGTGGCGGAATTAGCGAAAGCGAGCATACAGTAATAAGAGCCCTTCGCCCTGCAATTTGGGTAGGACTTGACTAATAAAACAAAAAGCGGATAGTTAGTCTTTTTCTTATGGATTTAATCGAATATTGCACAAAACTCAATTTTTACAAGTTAAGACACCTTTTCTTTAAAATTAATTGAAATTTGTTGCAAAAAGAATTTGTCGCTCGATGGTTAATAAGCAATGTTAGGAGTTATGACTATGAAGATTTTAAAAATACTGCCGGGAATTGGGCTTTCTTTAGCAATATCTGTTTTAGCGCTTTGGCTTGAAAGTCTACTCCCGATACACATTATCGGTGCATCTGTTATCGCAATGCTCATCGGTATGGTGCTCAATTATTTTTTGAGAAAAACGAATATTTTTAATTCGGGAGCAAAGTTTACTTCTAAAAAAATATTGAAATTTGCCATCATCTTGCTTGGACTTTCGCTGAATATCAACACGATTTTCGAAGTTGGCAAAATGTCCTTGTTAGTGATGGTGTTCACATTGCTCACTTGTTTTGGTGGCGGATATTTGATAGGAAAAGTATTAAAACTAAACTGGAAACTGTCGAATCTAATTTCCGCAGGTACGGGTATTTGCGGTGGCTCGGCAATAGCCGCAATTGCTCCGACGATTGATGCGGATGACAATGATGTCGCTTATGCTATGTCTGCAACATTTTTGTTTGATAAGTCGGAGGCCAAGCGGTCTTAGGAAGACAAATTATTGTGCCAACTCCTTGGCTCACAGAACGACATGGCTACGATCCGACTTAATAGCCGCAATTGCTCCGACGATTGATGCGGATGACAATGATGTCGCTTATGCTATGTCTGCAACATTTTTGTTTGAT
>JAZNJK010000263.1:0-12589 GCA_045578005.1 Eubacteriales bacterium
TACTTCTTCATCGACCACGGAACAGGTATCGTTATCGGTGAAACTACCGTTATCGGCAAGGGCGTGCGCCTTTATCAAGGTGTTACTCTCGGTGCGCTATCGCCAAGGAAAGGTCAAGTGCTATCAGGCGTTAAAAGACACCCAACCATTAAGGACAATGCAACAATTTACTCGGGTGCGTCTATTCTTGGTGGCGAAACTGTTATCGGTGAGGGTGCGGTTATTGGCGGTAACTCATTCATTACCGAAAGCGTTGCCGACGGTGCGCGTGTAAGTATCAAAATGCCCGAGTTAATCATTAAGGACAAAAAACAATGAAAAATAAGATAGTAATTACCACCAAGCAGTCAAACGGAATTGGCTTTTCGGTGTTTGATGACTGTTTTCTCGGCTCTGCTCCGAGTGAGGAAGAACTCCTTGCGCAACTTAATCACAGACAACGCGAAACCGACATCACGATTTTCACCGAGGGCGAAGTTTCAACTGGCGAAAACGGTGAAACACAAATCAAGTATCACGAAGACGCTGAGGACGGTGACGGAACTGATGTTGTCATTAGTTTTAGCAAGAGTGAGCCAAAGGAAATTGTAATTTCTCGTTCGGGAGAGTCAAGTTCTATTATGCTCTTTTCCGAGGGCAAACGGACAATCACTGTGTATCGCACACCGTTTATGCCGTTTGAACTTGGAATTTACACAGGAAAAATCACGAATAAGTTTGATAGCGAGGGCTACTTTGAAATTGCCTACATTGTAGAAATCAAGGGTGCGCTTGCTCAATATACAAAGATAAGATTGGAAGTGAAAAGATGACCGAGGCGGAGTTTAGACAAGAACTTAATTCCCTCTCTGGCGGTTACCTTTTCTACGGAGATGAGGATTATCTAAAACTTTCCTACTCCAAGGAAGTTAAAAAGCGTGTGCTTGATGGCTCATTTGATGAGTTTAACCATGTTATAATTTATGGTGAGGACTTTTCACCGAGTGCGCTTGCAAATGCAATATCCTCTCTACCTATGATGGCGGACAAAAAACTTGTTGAGGTGCGTGGGCTTGACTTCAAGGCTCTTAAAAAAGATGACCTTGCCGACCTTTGCAGCGCGCTTGGCGACCTTGAAGGGTGCGACCATACGGTGCTTATTCTTCGTGCGGACTCTCACCTTTTTGACGCAGGAACACCGAAAAAACCGTCCGAACTTTTCAAGCAACTTACCAAACACCTAACACCTGTTATTTTCGAATTTCCACAGGGAAATCGAATGGCAGGTTGGATTTTGCGCCACTTTTCCGAGGGAAATATTCAGTTTGATACATCACTTTGTCCCTATCTTGTTGAGATTTGCGGACACAGTATGTGGACACTTGCAAATGAAATTGAAAAACTTTGCGCCTATGCTAAACAAAACGAGATTAGCGAGGTGACAAAGGAAATTATCGACCTTGTGTGTTGCAAGTCGATAGAATATGAAGATTTTCAACTTACAAATGTGCTTCTTGACGGCAACACAGCACTGACCTTTGAAACATTAAGACGGCAAAAACTTGCGCACGAGCCACCGAATGCAATTCTTTTCTCGATTGTGAAAATGTGGACGGAACTTTATTCGGTATGTAGGTTAAATTCGCTTGGAATGACAAAGGGGCAAATTGCATCAAGTCTTCGTATTCACGAATTCAAGGTAGGCAAGTATCTTACCAAAATTGCCCGCTCTTCTCCTGCAAGGATCGAGCGTGGTTTGGAACTTTGCCGTGAGGCGGATATTCAATCAAAATCCGCACAAAATCTAAGCGCCTACGGTGCTATTGAAAGGCTTGTATGCACACTTTGTGCGCTATAAAACTATGAAAAAACGAATTAGATATCCAATAATTGTCGAGGGAAAATACGATAAAATCAAGATTGATTCTCTATTTGATGCGACGGTTATTGTGACAAATGGGTTTGCGATTTTTAATAAGAACGAAATGCTTTCGCTCATTCGCTCTCTTGCCGAGCGTGAGGGGAAAATCATCATTCTCACCGACTCTGACGGGGGCGGACACCTCATTCGCTCACATATTAAAACCGCGATAAGTCCCGACAAAATTATAAATCTCTACACTCCTAAAACACAGGGCAAGGAAAAGCGCAAGCGTGAAGCGTCGAAAGAAGGATTTCTCGGTGTCGAGGGAATTTCAGCCGAGGTGCTTTGTGACATTCTTTCCCCGTTTACGACTGACGAGGTTGAAAAGGTTGATAAAGTGCCGATTACAAAGGCGGACCTTTATGCACTTGGCATTAGCGGTCGTGATGATAGCGCACAAAAGCGAGAAACAGTCTTGAAAGCGCTAAATCTTCCTCACGATATGTCGCCTAATGCGATGATTAGTGCGGTGAATATTCTCTTTTCGAAAGAGGAGTTTGTAGAAAAAGTTGAAAAAATTTTGAAGTAACTAATATTGCTTTGAAACTTAAATATGCTTTGGCAAAATTTAATTAAATTATATTTTATGTTCTATAAAAGGAGAAAAAACTATGGAAATTTTTAAGGGTATTCCACAAATCAAATTCGAAGGCTCAAAGAGCAAAAATCCGCTTGCATTTAAGTATTATGATGCGGATAGAGTAATTATGGGCAAGAAAATGAGCGAACATCTTCCATTCGCTATGGCTTGGTGGCACAACCTTTGCGCAACAGGAACTGATATGTTCGGTCGTGGTGTTGCGGACAAGAGTTTTGGCGCTAAGGAAGGCACAATGGAACACGCAAAGGCTAAGGTTGATGCAGGTTTTGAGTTTATGAAGAAACTCGGCATTAAATACTTCTGCTTCCACGATGTTGACATCGTTCCTGAGGCTGATGATATTAACGAAACAAACCGCCGTCTTGACGAAATTACTGACTACATTCTTGAAAAAATGGAAGGCACTGACATTAAGTGTCTTTGGGGAACTGCAAATATGTTCTCAAATCCTCGCTTTGTAAATGGCGCAGGTTCATCAAACAGTGCGGAAGTATTCGCTTTTGCTTGTGCGCAAGTTAAGAAAGCGCTTGACCTTACTGTTAAACTTGGCGGTCGCGGATATGTATTCTGGGGCGGTCGTGAGGGATACGAAACTCTTCTAAATACCGATATGGCATTTGAGCAAGAAAACATTGCAAAACTTATGAAGATGGCTGTTAAATATGGCCGTTCAATCGGATTTACAGGTGACTTCTACATTGAGCCAAAGCCGAAAGAACCAATGAAACATCAATACGACTTTGACGCGGCAACCGCTATCGGATTTTTGAAGGCTCACGGTCTTGACAAGGACTTCAAGATGAACATTGAGGCTAACCACGCAACACTTGCAGGTCACACATTCCAACACGACCTTCGTGTAAGTGCAATAAACGGTATGCTCGGTTCTATCGACGCTAACCAAGGCGATATGCTCCTCGGTTGGGATACTGACGAGTTCCCATTCGATGTTTACACTGCTACTATGTGTATGCTTGAAGTATTGAAGGCGGGTGGACTTACCGGTGGATTTAACTTTGATGCGAAAAACCGTCGTCCTTCCTACACTATGGAAGATATGTTTGAGGCATTTATTCTCGGTATGGATACATTTGCTCTCGGTCTTATCAAGGCAAGTGAAATCATCGAGGACGGACGCATTGACGCATTCATTGAAAATAGATATTCAAGTTACAAGAACACCGAAATCGGTAAACTCATTATGAGCGACGATGCAACTCTTGAAGAAGTTGCTAAATATGCAACCGACAAGGGTGCGTGCGCACTCCCAGGTAGCGGTAAGCAGGAAGGACTTGAGGCTATTATCAATAGCATTCTTTTCGGTTAATATGAACAGTTATATCGGAATTGACCTCGGCACTTCATCGGTAAAATTACTCTTGGTTAGTGCCGACGGTAAAATATTAAAAAGTGCGACACAGGATTACCCTATCGCATATCCAAAAAACGGTTGGAGTGAGCAAAATCCTACCGACTGGTTTGATGCGACAATTCGAGGTATAAACATTCTTCTTGACGGACACGACAAAAAGAGTGTTAAGGGAATTTCATTTGGCGGTCAAATGCACGGTCTTGTTGCTCTTGATAAGAATGATGATGTTATCCGTCCTGCTATTCTTTGGAATGACGGAAGAACACAGGAGCAAAGCGACAGACTAAACCGTGAAGTCGGCAAGAAAACACTTTCAAAATACACGGCAAATATCTCTTTTGCGGGATTTACTGCGCCAAAAATCCTTTGGATTGAGGAAAACGAGCCTGAAAATTTCGCAAAAATCGAAAAAATTATGCTCCCTAAGGACTACCTTGCGTTTAAATTAAGCGGTGTCCATGCAACTGACCTCTCCGATGCGAGCGGAATGCTTCTTCTCGATGTTGAAAATCGCAAATGGAGCGAGGAAATGATTGAAATTTGCCACGCAAAGCGCGAGTGGTTGCCAAAACTTTATGAGTCCTATGAGCCGATTGGCACATTGAAGGGTGAAATTTGCGACCTAACGGGACTTGATAGCGATGTTATCGTTTGCGCAGGTGCAGGTGATAATGCGGCGGCAGCGGTTGGCACAGGCACTGTTAAAGACGGGGATTGCAACATCTCCCTTGGCACAAGTGGAACTGTTTTTATCTCGAAGGACAACTTCTCGGTTGACAGTGCAAATGCTCTACACTCATTCTGCCACGCAAGTGGAAAATATCACCTTATGGGCTGTATTTTGAGTGCGGCATCGTGCAATAAGTGGTGGATGGAAAATGTGCTTGAAACGGGCGATTATTCAGGTGAGCAAGAGGGACTTGAAAGATACCTTGGTAAAAACAGTGTGTTCTTCCTTCCCTATCTAATGGGTGAGCGCAGTCCTCACAACGATACCGACGCAAAGGGTGCTTTTATCGGTATGCGTCCTAATACCACAAGAAAAGAACTTACCTTGGCGGTTATGGAAGGCGTTACTTTTGCATTAAGAGATTGCATTGAAATTGCCAAAAAGAGTGGCGTGCGTATTGATAAATCGCTAATTTGCGGTGGCGGTGCTAAAAATAAAATTTGGCGACAGGTGTGCGCAAACATTCTCGGAATTGAGATTATGCGTCCGCAAGTTGAGGAAGGTCCTGCCTATGGCGGAGCAATCCTTGCTATGGTCGGTGCGAAAGAATATGCAAGTATCGACGAGGCAACATCAAAACTCGTTTCCGTGCTTGATACAACCTATCCAGATCCCGACCTTGTCAAAGCATACGAAGAAAAGTATCAAACATTTAAAGCCCTCTACCCCGCACTTAAAGATGTTTATAAACTTATCTAATAATAAAAGCAGATACTTAAAGTATCTGCTTTTTTTGTCGATATGTTTGCCGTAGCAAACTCGATATGGACTCTTTGAGTCCTCGACATGTTTACTTCGTAAACGCGATATGCACCTACGGTGCGTGAAAAACAAAAAAACTATGATTTTGCAATCATAGTTTTTTGTTTTTTATCTACCTCTCATAGATGCAACACGCTCTGCCTCGGTCATTGTATCCTTCTTATCCTTCTTCTTCGGTGAGAAGTGACGGAACAAGAGGTCAATTATAAAGAGAACAAGAAGAACGATGATTGCAGGTGTTGAGATATCGTGGTGGAATTGTGCAAATTCTTCTCTTTGGATATCATAGAATTCCTCGGAGTTTGCCATCATTTCACCGTCGCCTGCGGCAGCAAGGTCTTCAAGCACGCTCTTACCGTCTACACTGAAAAGGTCATACTCATCAGGATAGAAACCAACGACTGCATACTGTGCCTTATCATATACTGCGGAGTCATTTCTACTTACGAGTTTAACCTCGATATGATATGTTCCGCTTTCATCATCGGTGATAACTTCGCAAACACGCTTTGTAGCGGAGAGTGTCTTGAATTCACGGCACTCAATTGTTGTTTCGCCATCAGGTGATGTTACATATGCAACGAGTTGCTCTGTATCTCTGAGTCTCTTTTCAAGTTCAACTGTGATAAGAGTCTTATCATCGGTTCTCTTACTTGAAATTTTAAGACCGCTTGAATTTACATCGTCGTTGAGTGAGTTTGTAAGAAGGTTTTTAACGATACGGCTATTTGCATATCCGTCGTCATCATTGAAGAGAGATTTCGACCACATACCACCAAGGTCACTCATATAAACGGTGGAGTGTCCACGACCGATATCCCACTCCGCAATGATTGGGCGAAGGTCATCGGCTGAAAGAACTATCTTTGCACCGTCCTTGATTGTCGTTCCGTAATAACCTTGAATTACATCGAACTCGGCATTTTGACCAAGACCGATAAGAATTGGGCTATCGTTACGCTTTTCAAGTTGAGTTTCTCTTTCGTTAATTGGCTTACCTTTTACCATCTCCGCAATTTTTACAAGAGATTTTGAAAGGTCGGCTGATGATGTTACATAGTTGAAGTTACCGTGACCGATTGTTGCAAGACGAGCAAGTTCATCAAGCATTGATACTTGGTCACGACCGATAGCAACTGTTGAAGTGGTAACTCCGCCTGACGCCATTCTACGAATTGTTTCATCGTATCCGGAGTTCTTATCCGAAGGCTCACCATCGGAGAGGAATACCATTTGTTTAAGGTCTGCATCGGATTCGGAGAGCATTCTGTTTGACGCATCGATACCGAACTTATAGTTAGTTCCGTATGCCTTGATTTGCCAACCGTTTGCATCCTTTGTTCCGCCTGTAACGAAGTTACGGTTTTCATAAGATGGGTTGCTCTCGTCTTTATGTGTATAGAAGTAGGATTCAAATGCGTATCTAACTTGATCCTCGATCCATTCCTTTTCATAAAGTTGTGTAAGAGGAAGTGCGATTGATGCGTCGGAATCGAAGAATACGATACCAACATAGTCCTCATCCTCAAATTGCTTTATGAGTTGACCATTTTCATCTCTTTGTTTTGGGTTTATAAGTTCGATAACGCTCTCAAGGACCATATCGTAACGGGTAAGGATTTCACCGTATTGGTTCTTTTGTGAGCCGACAACCGCTTGACCCATTGATGAAGACAAGTCAACTGTGATAACTGTCGCAATTACCTCTCTTCTTTCGTCGATACGAAGGTCAACGGGAAGAATGTCGATAAGTGGGTTATCCGCATAGGTTGAATCGTTATAGTTGTAGGTGTTGCTACCGCAGGTGAACACAAGACCGCGTCCAACCTCTTCTACATAACGCTTTACAAGGTCAGTAGCGCCGGCAGGCATATCCTCAAAGTTGATATTCATCATTACGATTTCGTCGTATTCAAGAAGTTCTTCCATTGATGTTGGGAAGTCCTCGGTCCCAATTACCTCATAGGTATAAGCGTCTTTTACCATATCGGTAATTTTGCTTGTTACCTGAGAACCGTCTCCGTCAACGAAAAGAATGCTTGCAACATCGTCGATATCGAACCATGAATAAAGTGTGTTATTTTGCTCAATTGTATCTCCACCCTCTTCGGTTTCTACAACAGCATATACGGAGTGAATACCCGCACCCTCTGCCATATACTTGAAGGAGTAGGAGTTGTTACCTTCTCTTATTGAGATAGGAGAACTATATACCTCTTTATGCTCGGTATCTACCTCTTCTTCCTCGTTACCTGTAACAATCGGCACTTCATAGAAAGTGATTTTTCCGCTTGTGTTAGTTGTGGAAGTAAGGGCGATGCTGATTGAAACATTGGCATCTCTGTCATCAATAACTGTTGCAGTCATTGAGAGCATTTGAACTTCAAATGTGTCCTCAGCGCCGATTACATCGAAGTATGACGCGTCAAGTCTAACATCGTTAAGAGAGAGTTTTTTAGCAGCACTCCATGCGTTACCGATAGTTTGTCTACCATCGGAAACGAGAAGCACACGCTTGTTAATTTGGTCAGTTTGAGTGAAGAGAGTTGACGCATACTCAATAGCCTCTTGGATATTGGTATTTGCCGACTTAATTTCTTCACCGCTTACGCTAAGATAATCGCCATTTTCCTTGATTTTTCCAAATTCACTATAATAGGTGTATTTGTTCGCAAATACGACAACGCCTATTTTAGTGTTTTCGTCCGCATTATCAATCAAGTCCCGAATATGCTCATTCATCTTATCCTTCATAGGAGAGTTTGAGTCCGACATATCGGCAACGATGATAATTTCAGTATCCTCAGGAGCGGTGGTCGTTTCAATGATATTGATATCTGTAATCATTGTTGTTGCGATTGCAAGAATCAATATGTGAAGGAAAAGCGGAACAATATGCTTTATATTGTAACGACGGCTCTTGTGGAGTCTAAAAAATGGAATAATTGTAAGAATAAGTGCGGGAATGAGAATGAGGAAGAGCCACGGTCTGCCGATTTCAAATCTTGTTCCGAGGTCAGCCTCTGTCAAAAGGAATGGGCGTATTAGATTAAAATTCATCACGATAATATACCCCCCATTCGATTATAAGCACTGCAAGAAGTGCCATTACGATATATGGCCAAATTTCCATTGGTTCTTCAATTACTTCGATGATGGTTGTTACATCCATGGCAACGACAGTATCGCCGACTGTTGTGATATCACTTTCCTCGGCAGGAACACTTGTTGGCATCATAATCGTTTGTTCGTAACCATTTGTATAGGTTACATGAACTGCGTAGTTTCCGAGTTTTTCAAGAACGAACTCGGTATCCATTGCTTCCATAACATCAAGGTCGTTAATTGTTCCGTCGTCGTGGTGGAATTGGAACTTAATTTCAGTTGCACCAACAGGAGCGTTGAACTTAACGGTCTGTCCAACTTCAAATGAGCGGTCCGCTACCGAAGATGGAAGTGAGTATGTAAGCATATTGTTAACGAGAAGTGGGAAGTCGATAAGCATTGGAAGGTTACTGTCACTGACAGCAAATCCCCAACATACGATACGAACATTCGCCTCACGACCTGCGAGAATGATTGATGAGTTATCGCAGGTGTAGATCTCTTCATAACTTGATGTTGGTGTAAGTTTTGTAGGATCTACTGACAATGGGTGGAACTGCTTAATTGCGATGTTTCTTGAACCGATGCTCTTTGTAAGAATCTTATAAGCATCAGAGCCTGTGTCAACCGCAGGAATCATATTGAGGATTGATACACCTGCAATACTTTCCTTTTTATTCATATCTACTTGAATTGCTGTGCCAACGGGGTTATCAGGTGGGTTAATAAACCATACTGCTCCGTCGTCGGGCAATGTTTCGGGCATAAGTCCGTCGAAGATATAGAGGTCATATCCCTCAATCGCTCCGCCATTGTTTACTTTTGAGATATCATTCTTAATATCAGTTTTGTTGCTAAGAGAGTAGCCGATGTTACGAAGGAGCGCAACAAGGAAGGTGGTTTGTGCTGCATCAGCCTCTTCATTTCCGTCTTGGTCCTTTGTCATAACTACATTCTTGCTGACTACAAGAATTTTAACTCTTTCAGTTTCGGTTGAGAAGATGTTGCGATAGTTATCCTCGGCAATACCGTCAACGATAACATTTTCGCTCTCACCCGCTACTGTAATCTTTTCGATTTCAACTTTTGCACTTGCGTATTCGCTAAGTGGACTCATTTGATAGAATACGCCGTTATTTGCAACAAGGGTTTCCTTGTGTGTGAGTGTAACGACATTCTTACCTGCTGTGAGTGTTACAGGTGCAGTGCTTACGAGTTGTCCGTCAATTGTGAGTTTGAGGTATACATCGTATGAAGGCACTTCATTTGGGTCAGTTGGCTCGGGCGCAAAAATACCGATTGTCGCATTGAAACTATACTTACCACCCATATATGAGTCGGTGAGGTTTGTAATTGCTACATTGACATCATTTTCGCCTGAGAAATCCTTGATTTCAACACCGTCAGCCTCAAGGTAAGGCTTATCTGTATAGAGATAAATTTTCGCGTTAGGGTTAATGTTTTGAACATTGTTGGCAAATTCGAGAGCACCGTCAAGGTTGATTGAGCCAAGTTGACAAGTTGCCTCTGACATAGCACCGAGAATTTGCATTCTATCAGTGCTTCTCATTACCTCGTATTTTACCTCACTACCTGCGGAAATTACGGTAACTTTGTTTATATCGCCCGCCAAATTCGCCTCTTTTTCGATTTGCTCGATAGCGAGTTCGTAACGGGTCTTTCCTTCTTGGTTTTTGTTCATCATACTCGCAGACGAGTCAAGAATAATAATTGTATCCTTCGCTGCGATTGGTGGAATTTGAGGTCTTGAAATAGCAAATGAGGAAAGGATTACCGTCAAAAGTTGCAAAATCAACAAGAGTGAGAAAATGAAACTGAGCGGTAACTTTCTCTTTACATATTTAAGGCTTCGCTTCCAGATAAAGGTACTCGAAACGGGTTTCGATACATACTTAGATTTAAGCAAATAAATAAGTATGATAATCGGAATTCCAAGTAGTCCAAGCAAGCCAAGAGGTTGTATTAGAAAACTATATCCATTCATATCACTTAATAATTTCCGTTTCTGCTCCCTTTCCAAAAATAACCTTTTCTATCGGGTCATCAGAGCATGCTGTAAAGAATGTAGCGTCTCTTGCTGCGCAATAGTCGATAAGTTCCTTTTCATACTCGTCAAACGCCCTTTGGTAGGCCTCAACCATTTTTCTTGTGATACGCATTCTCATATTCTTCGGGTCATCAAAACCGATAGACTCTGAGTCAACCATGTGAACGCGTCCGTCAAAGTTCGGATACAATTCATCAGGAGAAAGAACTTGGATCATAAGCACTTCTCTACGCTTAAAGGTAAGGAAGTCTACTGCCTTTTTCCAGTCACTCTCTGTCAAAAAGTCCGAAATTATAATTGTTAAACCGTCATCATATCCTGGTGATTCAATGTTTACTATTGATTTTTCAAGGTCTGTTTCGCCCTCAAATTCCGTGTCTTCAAGAACCTGTGCGGCACGGTAGAAGGAGTCCTTGTTATAAACAGTAAATCCGATATCCTCTGCCTTATCTCCTTTTAGGAGTTTATAGGAGACTCTATCCATTGCGCTAACCGAGAGATATCCAAATGCTGCGGCTATGCGAAGCGCCGCTTCCGCCTTTTCAGGGCTTCCACACGCCATTGACGCAGAGCAGTCAATCAAAATGTGATTGTGCATCTGTCTTTCATCCGTGAAAAGTCTTATAAAATACTTTTCGAAACGGGCATAGACATTCCAGTCAATACGCCTAATGTCGTCGCCGGGGAAATACTCACGGAAGTCGGCAAATTCTACCGTGCTTCCGTATGAGCGTGCTTTTCTTCCACCGCCGAAGTATCCCGTCATCGGATTTTTGAGCAATAATGAGGCAGCATCAAGACGGTCAAGGAATGCACCGTCAAGTATTCTTCTTTTCATTATTTAACCGCCTATTATCTTCTCTTTTTGTTATCTTTCTTTGCGTCCTTTTGAACTGCATCAACTGTTGTGTTGTTGAGGTCTGCAATCAAACTTCTAACTACATCATCAGGTGACATCTTTGATGTTACAGCCTCAAATCCGAGTTTAAGTCTGTGACGAAGAACAGGAACTGCGAGTGAGTTGATGTCCTCGAATGATACATTGTATCTACCGTTGATAAGAGCGCGAACCTGTCCTGCGGTGATAATAGCCTGCGCAGCACGAGGAGATGCTCCTGCACGGATAAATCTCTTTGTTGTTTCGGTAGCAACTTCGCTATCTGGGTGAGTTGATGCGATAAGAACCATCGCATAGTGGAGAACTTCGCTTGAAACAGGGATTGTCTTAGCAACTGCTCTCATTCGGAGAAGTTCTTCGCCGTTACATGCTGCTTGCGCGGTTTCTTCCATTGTCTTATGTGTCATATTAACGATTTGTCCGAGTTCTTCAGCGCTTGGGTTAGGAACGAGAATCTTGAACATGAAACGGTCCATCTGCGCCTCAGGAAGTGGGTATGTACCGTCTTGCTCAATCGGGTTCTGTGTAGCAAGAACGAAGAATGGTTCATCCATCTTTCTTGTTACACCCATTACTGTAACCTTATGCTCCTGCATGGCCTCAAGAAGAGCCGCCTGAGTTTTAGGTGTAGCACGGTTAATTTCGTCCGCGAGAACGATATTTGAGAAGATAGGACCTTTTTGGAACTCGAATTTTGAGTTTCCGTCCTCGTCCTTGGTGATTACGTTGGTACCTGTAACGTCGGCAGGCATCAAGTCAGGTGTAAACTGGATACGAGAGAATGGAAGGTCAAATACCTTACCAAGTGAACGAACAAGACGAGTTTTACCAAGTCCTGGCGCACCTTCGAGAAGAACGTTACCACCTGCGATGATAGCAGCGATAGTTGATTCAACTACTTCTCTTTGACCGATCATATCCTTACGAACCTCTTCGAAAATTCTCTTACATTTTTCAGCGAAGAGTTTAAGTTCTCCCTCTGCGAGTTTGTCGAGTTTGAGTTCTTCGGCACTGCGAGGTGGTTCAGCCTCAACTGCCTTCTTGTCATTTGCAACTTTCTTTTCTTCAACTTTTGCGTCGTCAGCCTTTACATCATCAGCCTTTGCATCGTCAGCCTTTTCGCCCTTAGCCTCAGCCTTTTCAGCCAAGT
>JAZNJK010000264.1:0-15067 GCA_045578005.1 Eubacteriales bacterium
CCAACCATAGTGCTTATATTTATTTTTCAAACTATCGTATTCCTTCGTGTTATGAGTTGAGTAACCCATATAATTAGCTATAGTGCTATTACCTTTCTTTCCGTAACCAAAGCCAGCATTTAACTTTTTCTCTAAAATGCATACGGTACCTCCTATATAACTTAAGACTATAACAATTATACCATATTCTCTAAAGCGAAACAACTTCTTTTTTGTAAATTTATTCCCTGAACGATTGAACCCTTGAACGATACAAAATCCGCCACTTCTGTCTTATCGGGGCAGATGATGGCGGATTTATCGTATATAAAGCAAAAATCGCCCTCAAATCCGCCGAAATGAGCGGTGAAAGGGCAAAAATGAGCCGTTTTCCGTATATAAAGCAAAATTCCATAGCCGAAATTGTATCGACTATGGAATCTTTTCTGGTTGCGGGGGCGGGATTTGAACCACACGACCTTCGGGTTATGAGCCCGACGAGCTACCAGGCTGCTCCACCCCGCGATATATGGTGCCGATAACCGGACTCGAACCGGTACGAGAATTTCTTCTCAACGGATTTTAAGTCCGTGGCGTCTACCATTCCGCCACATCGGCTTATTCACCTCGGTTACAAGGCTCACTTATTATATCACGGAAAAAACCTCTTGTCAATACTTTTTTTGAAAAAATTAAAAAATATAAACCGCAATAAATGACAAAAAACAACTTACCGCCGTAACCTTGCACCAAAATATTGACTTTTTTTATTGAATGCGTTAAAATATTAAATAATGAAGTGAGGTGTAAAATATGAGCAATATTTCTCAAATTGACGAAAATTTCAAGATAGAAACAAAAATCAACAAACCTGATATAAAGTTTCAAAACGCAAGAAACACTCCCTTTAAAATCTACGGAATTTTTCACGAAAACGGAAAATTTAGAAGAATGCCCGAGGCGGTGGCATGTCGAGTTAGTGACGGTGTGCGTTTTCTTCACTCAAATACCGCAGGCGGAAGAGTAATTTTCAAAACTGATAGCCCATATGTCGCAGTTCACGCAAAAATGACTAATATAGGCAAAATGCCACACTTCACCTTGGCTGGCTCGGCTGGTTTTGATGTGTATTTAAGAAATGTCAAAACAGGCAAGAGTGAGAAATATTTTGCAACACTTGTCCCACCCTACGATATGACCGACGGATACGAGGGCGTAGTTGATTTCGGTGACTCCAAAATGAAAGAAGTAGTCATAAACTTCCCACTTTATAGCGATGTTACCGAACTTTACATAGGAATTAGCAAAAACTCCACACTTACCGCCCCAAACGATTATGAAACTGAACTTCCCATAGTCTACTACGGCTCATCAATCACACAGGGCGGTTGCGCATCTCGACCGGGAATGTCATATCAATCAATCCTATCTCGTAAACTAAACGCAAACTATATAAACCTTGGCTTTTCGGGTAACGCAAAAGCAGAGGATGAAATGATAAATTACATAAAAGACCTTGAAATGTGCGCCTTTGTGCTTGATTATGACCATAACGCACCAAGTGTCGAACATCTTGAAAAAACACACGAAAAAATGTTCAAGGCAATACGGGAAAAGAACCCCACCCTACCGATAATTATGATGCCTCGCCCAAAATTTGAACTCACTAAGGAAGAAAAAAGACGCGAGAAAATCATCAAAGCAACATATAAAAATGCCCTTAAAAACGGTGATAAAAATGTGTATTTTTTGAGCGCAAGTTCACTTACCGCCCTTGCCGAGCGTGATGGCACAGTCGATAACTGCCACCCAACCGACCTCGGATTTTGTTCAATGGCAGTAGCGCTTTACCCAACTCTTAAAAAGATTTTGAAATCTCAACAAAAAGCACAAAGGAAAAATAATGAAAACATACAGTTTTAAAAATCCACCCCTTAAACTTTACGGTGCGTCATTCAATAAAAATGGTTGCGTTGTCCGTATGGACGATGAGGTGGCAAAAACAGTAAACGAATACACGGCTATCCGCATTTTCTCGGGCGCAGGTGTTAGAATTCGTTTTAAAACCGATGCAAAAACATTCACCGTTAGAGCAAAACTCAAATCAAACGGAGTCGATTGGGCAATTCCAATAAGTGGCTCGGCAGGAATGGATGTTTTTGAGGAGAATGAGCGTATCGCCCTTGTAAATCCTAAAAACTACGACATTCTTGATGTGTGCCAAACAGTAAAAAAGAGTGATAAAATGTCAAATATTACAATTATGTTCCCAAGAAACGAGCCTGTTGTTGACCTCGAAATAGATGTAGATGACACCGCAACCGTTTTACCCCCTGACCCATATACATACGAAAAGCCAATCGTCTTTTACGGCTCATCAATTACCGAGGGCGGATGTTCATCAAGCGTGTCAAAATGCTACACAGCCCTCGTTACAAGATGGCTCGATAGTGATTACATCAACCTTGGCGTTTCGGGAAATGCTAAGGGTGAGGAAACGATGGCAAACTACATCAAAAACCTCGATATGAGCATCTTTGTAATGGATTACGACCATAATGCACCAAGTGTCGAGCATTTGAGAGCAACACACGAGCCGTTTTTTAAAATCATAAGAGAGAAAAACCCCAATCTTCCGATACTTATGATGTCAAAACCCGATTTTGATAGCGATGTGGAAGAAAACTCTGCGCGCCTTGAAATCATTAAACAAACCTATGAAAACGCCCTCAAAAACGGTGATAAAAATGTTTATTTCATAGACGGAAGAACATTCTTTGGCGATACTGACCGTTCAATTTGCACAGTAGAAGGATGCCACCCAACCGACCTTGGATTTATGCGTATGGCGGAAAGAATTTACCCCATCTTGAAATCAATCTTGGAGAAAAAATAATGAAAATCTATAATTCAATATCCGACCTTGTTGGAAATACCCCAATAGTCCAAATTTCGCGTTTTGCAAATAAACATCAAATAAAAGCGCGCCTTCTTGTCAAACTTGAAATGTTTAATCCCGCCGGCTCGGCAAAGGATAGAGTTGCACTAAATATGATTGAAAGTGCCGAAAAAAGCGGAAAATTAGCCACAGGTAGCGTTATAATCGAGCCGACTTCGGGAAATACAGGCATCGCCCTTTGCGCAATTTCAAGAGCAAAAGGATATAAATGCGTTATCGTTATGCCCGATACAATGTCCGAGGAAAGATGCAAATTAATGGTTGCATACGGTGCTGACCTTGTCCTAACCGACGGCAAACTCGGTATGAAAGGCGCAATCGAAAAAGCAAACGAACTTGCAAGAGAAATTCCAAATTCCTTCATTCCGTCGCAATTCGATAACCCCGCAAACCCCGAGGCGCATAAACTAACCACAGGACCTGAAATTTGGCAAGATACCGAGGGAAGTGTCGATATTTTCGTGTCAAGCGTAGGAACAGGCGGAACTCTTTCAGGCACAGGAGAATACCTAAAAAATCAAAATTCCAAAATCAAGGTAGTAGCAGTAGAGCCAAGTGCGTCCCCCCTTATCTCAAAGGGAACTTTCGGAGCGCATAAAATTCAAGGCATAGGCGCTAACTTTATCCCTAAAAACCTCAATAAAGACATAATTGACGAGGTCGTGACCGTAACCGATGAAGAAGCATATGAATACGCAAAGGAACTATCCGCTACCGAGGGACTTTTTGTTGGAATTTCCGCAGGTGCAACTCTTTGCGCTATGACTAAAATCGCATTGCGTGAGGAAAACAAAGGCAAAACAATCGTCGCAATTCTCACCGATAGCGGAGAGAGATACCTCTCAACACCCAATTTTATTTAACCTAAAATTAAATTAAAAAGCCGAGATTTCTCGGCTTTTTGATTTTTTTGAAAATTTCTTCCATTATCCCTTGAAAACGAAAAAACTTTGTGCTAATATATGTAACGAATAAAACGAAAGGAAGTGGGACCATTGAGAGAGCAAAATAACTTTTTTGCGGGAATAAAAGACGGATTTCCAATTTGCCTCGGATATTTATCTGTAGCATTCGCTTTTGGCATTACCGCAACAAGTCAAGGACTTGATCCATGGCAAGCGGTGCTTATATCAATGCTCAATGTAACCTCAGCAGGTCAACTTGCAGGCGTGCCAATCATCGTTGGCGGTGGCTCACTTATAGAACTTGGCGCAACCCAACTCATAATCAACTTGCGCTATGCCCTAATGTCTGTATCGTTGTCCCAAAAATTCGGCAAAAGTATGCGCCTTGTCGATAAATTTCTCGTATCTTTCGTTAATACCGATGAAGTTTTTGCTGTATCATCTTCCAAAGGAATGGACCTCGGCAGAAAATATATGTATGGCATAACCCTAACCCCGTTTCTCGGTTGGTCACTCGGCACACTCCTTGGCGCAATCGCAGGAAATATCTTACCTGCTATTGTAATTTCCGCACTCGGCATCGCAATTTACGCAATGTTCGTTGCAATCGTTACCCCTGTCGCAAGGAAGGAACGCCCTGTGCTACTTTGCTCCCTTGTCGCAATAGTCCTAAGTTGTATCTTTAATTACATTCCTGTCTTGAAAGAACATATTTCAAGCGGATTTATAATAATCATATGCACCGTGATTACAAGTGTCGTTTTTGCACTTGCATTCCCACTCCCACCCGAAAAAGAGGAGGTAGAAATCGATGGTTAAACCACTTGAATTTTTAGCCTACCTACTCGTAATGGCAGGAGTTACCTACCTTGTGCGTATGCTCCCTATGGTTCTTGTGCGCAAGAAAATAAAGAACACATTTGTCCGCTCATTCCTTTACTATGTCCCATACGCAGTTTTGTCCGTTATGACAATCCCCGCAATTTTCTATTCCACATCGAGCCTTGTAAGTGCGGTTTGTGGCTTTGCAGTAGCCCTGATTTTATCGTATTTCAACCGTTCATTACTCACCGTATCGGCAAGTGCGTGTGCGACCGTTCTTGCAGTAGAACTAATAATCAAATATCTAATTTAAAATAGCCGAGCAAACCTCGGCTTTTTTAATTACTTGACATTATATAATAAATATGATAAAATACTAATTTAGAGTGATAAGAAACGGTAACCGTTTGATTTTTTATAATTTGTTTTCATTTTTTCTTTTCGGTAAAGAAAAAATGATAAAATCATCAAGGAGGAAGTATGTATAAGTATAAAATATCCGTAATAATGCCCGTATACAATTCCGCCTTGTATATTGGTGAGGCGATAGATAGCGTAGTTAATCAAACAATCGGCATCGAAAACATTCAATTGATAATAGTGAATGACGGCTCAACCGATAATAGCGGAAAAATCGCCCAATCATATGCCGAAAAATACCCCAATATCGTTCTTGTAAATAAAGAAAATGGCGGAGTTTCAAGTGCAAGAAATGAGGCACTCAAACATATCGAGGGCAAATACACCGCATTTTTAGACCCCGACGATACGGTAAGCGCTAATACTTATGATCTTGTTTACGCCTTTTTTGAGAAAAATTATGACAAAACAAGCGTCGTGTCTTTCCCAATTCACTTTTTCGGTGGCGCACATGGCGAGCATTTGCTAAATGAAAAATTCAAAAACGGTGAAAAGGTTATAAATCTTAACGAAACAAACGATTTTCAACTTCATATCACATCAAGCCTCATAAAAAGCGAAGTTGCAAAGCAAATGACCTTTAAACAACTTGCAACTTCCGAAGATGCGGAGGCACTTTTGCGTGTGTTAATAGATACTCCAATGCTTGGAATAGTTCCAAACGCACGATATAACTACCGCAAACACACATCGTCACTCATCACCGATGCACCCGCAAAAAAAGAGTGGTATGCTCCCCATCTTGACGGCTATTTTTCAACGATAATAGACTATGCAAAAGAGAAATTTGGAAAAATTCCCGAGTTCATTCAAAACGCAATAATGTATGATATTTCGTGGAAAATGGCACACTCCAAACGCCCAAGCAACCTAACAAATGAAGAACTTGATGTGTTCTTTGAAAAGTTTTATAACATCGTATCATCACTTGATGACCATGTCATATCACAAGCGCAAAATCTTTCTTTGCCACAAAAACAGCATATTTTGATAGCAAAACATCAAAATAGTGATGCAGTATCCCCCTGTGATTTTGTCTATAATCTTGAATTTATAGATACATCAAGTGCCGAAACAATCATTTCTTGCCGTGCCTTTGTCCCAATAGGAGCAAAAGAAATAAGCAAAGGTGTCATCTTTGTAAACGGAGAAAAGATTTGTTCCTCACCGCTTGAAAAAGAAACTAAAACTGCATTTCTCGGCAAGGAAACGGTAACCTCATATATATTTGATTTTAAAATCCCACATAGTCTTCTTGTAGAAACTTCAACAGTTTACTTTGGATTTGAAAACGAAGGAAAAACAACACTTTGTCCCGCTCTTTCCTTCGGTAAACATTTCCCACTTGCCGATTATAAAACATCGTTTACACATCAAGGCGATTTTATCGTGACACACGAGCAAAACGCATTGATTTTTGAAAAAGCAACCAAAGAAAAACTGAAAAAATGCCACCAAGTGTTCGAAAAAGAACTTTGGAAATCAAATGGATTCGCGGAAAGAAAGGCTGTTTTGGCAAGAATTTTAGCAAGAATTTATAAAAAATTCCACAAAAAGCCAATGTGGATAATTTCGGACCGCCTTTCAAAAGCGGGAGATAATGGTGAGGCATTTTTTGAACATCTAAATAGCATTAAATTTAATAAAGCCGATTACTATTTCGCCATTAGAAAGAGTAGCGATTACACTCGCCTTAAAAAGAAAGGTAAGGTTGTCAACCGTGCCTCACTTAAATACAAAATCCTACACTTGTGCGCGGATTTTATCATTTCTTCACAAGCGGAGGACTTTATTTTAGACCCATTTGACTATTACGGTAAACCCTACAAAGACATCTTAACTCAAAAGAAATTTGTCTTTCTGCAACACGGAGTCATAAAGGATGACCTTAGCGCTTGGCTAAATAGATATAACAAAAATATTGTTGGCTTTGTGACCTCGGCAAAAAACGAAACAAAATCAATCATAGAAAACAAAAAATATCACTACACCGCAAACAAAATATGGGAAACGGGACTTCCAAGATTTGATAAACTCGAAAATAAATCCGAGAAAATTATCACCGTATGCCCAACATGGCGTAGATACCTAACAGGTAAAATCGACATCGCAACAGGCAAATGGCAAAATAGTGACGATATTCAAAACAGCGAATATATCGCCTTTTGGAACGGACTTTTAAAAGATGAAAGACTTCTTAATTGTCTTGAAAAACACGGCTATAAAATCCTTTTTGTCCCTCACCCCAACTTGCCCGAAATATGCGACTTTATCGACACTTCGTCCCTAATTTCAGTGGAAAAAGAGCCAAATTATAACGAGATTTATAAGAAATCCGCGCTTATGATTACCGATTATTCATCGACAGTTTTTGACTTTGCATTCCTTGGTAAACCGATAATCTATGCTCAATTTGATAGGGATAAATTTTTTAGTGGTTCACACACATATCTTGAAGGATATTTCGACTATTATAAAAACGGTTTTGGAAAAGTTGCAATAGACCTTGACACAACTGTTCAGTATGTGATACAATGTGTCGAAAACGGATGCGAGTGCGAGAAAATGTATCTTGATAGAATAGAGGACTTTTTCACCTATCGTGACAAAAATAATTCGAGCCGTGTCCTTGAAAAAATACTTGACTTAGGAGCAAAAAATGATAACAGTAAATAACTTGACCTTTAACTTCGGCGGACAGGTTCTCTTCAAAGATGTAAACCTGAAATTCACCCCCGGTAACTGCTACGGAGTGATCGGCGCAAACGGCGCGGGAAAAAGCACATTTCTCCGTATCCTTTGCGGTGAACTTGAACCGACCAAAGGCGATGTTTCAATCCCCGACACAGTCAGAATGTCAGTTTTGAAACAAAACCACTTCGCTTATGACGAATACACAGTCCTTGATGCCGTAATCCAAGGAAATGAACGCCTCTACGAAATAATGAAAGAAAAAGATGAACTTTATTCAAAGGCGGACTTTACCGACGAAGACGGAATAAGAGCGTCTGAACTCGAGGCGGAATTTGCCGAAATGAACGGTTGGGAGGCAGAAAGTGAAGTTTCAAAACTTATCCAAGGCCTCGGTCTTAGCGAAGATATCCTCTATGACCAAATGTCCACTCTTAAAGAAAGCGAAAAGGTAAAAATCCTTCTTGCCCAAGCACTTTTCGGCAACCCCGACATCATTCTTCTTGACGAGCCTACAAACGGTCTTGACATCGACGCAATCACATGGCTTGAAGATTTCCTTAGTGACTACTTCGGCACAGTCCTTGTCGTATCCCATGACCGTCACTTCTTGAACGATGTATGCACAAACATTGTCGATATCGACTTTACAGGTATCAAAATGTATGTAGGAAACTACGAATTTTGGTATGAGTCAAGCCAACTCATTCAAAGAATGATAAAGCAACAAAATAAGAAAAACGAGGAAAAAATCAAGGAACTTCAAAACTTCATTTCTCGTTTTAGCGCAAATAAATCAAAATCAAGACAGGCAACTTCGAGAAGAAAACTTCTTGATAAACTCTCAATAGAGGAACTTCCCGCATCAAGTAGAAGATATCCATTCATCGGTTTTGATATGGATAGAGAGGCGGGAAAGGACATTCTAACCGTCAAGGAACTTTCCAAAACACAAGGAGATGTGTCGTTATTTAAGAATGTTTCCTTCACAGTCCTTAAAGGTGATAAGATTGCCGTTGTCGGTAACGAAATGGCAGTAACCGCCCTTCTTGATGTCCTAATGGAAGAGAGCGAGGCGACAAGCGGAACTTTCAAATGGGGCGTTAGTATCTCAAAATCTTACTTCCCACACGATAATACACCTTTCTTTGAAAATTGTCACGATAGCATTATTGACTGGATGCGTAGATACTCCAAGGACCAAACCGAAAGTTACCTTCGTGGTTTCCTTGGTAGAATGCTTTTCTCGGGCGATAGCATTTTTAAAGAGGTAAATGTTCTTTCGGGAGGCGAAAAAGCAAGATGTATGTTTTCAAGAATGATGCTTTTCGGCTCAAACTTCCTTCTTCTTGACCAACCAACCGACCACCTCGACCTCGAAAGTATCACTGCGGTAAACAACGGACTTTCGGATTTCAAAGGCAATATAATCTTCACATCTCACGACTACGAAACTGTAAACACAGTAGCGAATAGAATTATTGAACTTCGTGAAGACGGAATAATTGATTATAGCGGAACATACGAGCAATTTATCGAGTATAAAAAGCAAAAAGGATTACTTTAACATTCGAAAAAAGACAGGCGAAACCTCGCCTGTCTTTTTGTTCGCTCGGTGTAAATTATATTTTATTATATATTAGATTATTAAAAATATTGACAAATCCGCATTTGTGTGGTAAAATATAAAAGATGTCATATAAGGAGGAAGATATGGACGCCTTCAAGCAAAAAACAGTCGCTGTAATCGGCGCAGGCCCTGCGGGAATGATGTCGGCGATTTACTCGGCATACAACGGCGCATCTGTCACCGTTTTCGAAAAAAATCACAGTGTCGGACGCAAACTTGCAATAACAGGCAAGGGAAGATGTAATGTCACAAACGATTGTGATAATGCCGAATTTTTGAAAAATGTCGTAGCCAATCCAAAATTCCTCTATGCGTCTATAAATAATTTCAATACGCAAGATACAAAATCCTTTTTTGAAAACCTCGGTGTAGCACTTAAAACTGAACGCGGTAGGAGGGTTTTCCCCGTATCCGATAACGCACACGATATCGTTCACGCACTTGAAAAGGCGATGCTTGATGCGGGTTGTAAACTCAAAAAAGAAAAAGTTCTTTCCCTTATCGCAAAGGACGGTAAAATTTGCGGACTTAAAACGGTAGCGGATGAATACGAATTTGATGCAGTAATCGTCGCAACAGGCGGAATTTCATACCCAAGAACAGGTAGTGACGGAGACGGATTTAAAATGGCGAAATCCCTTGGTATATCCGTAACGGACTTAACACCGTCCCTTGTCCCCGTTGAAACGGTTGAACCCCTTGCCGAGATAATGGGACTTTCACTTAAAAATGTCACTTTAACGGTTGTAAATACCGAAACTTCAAAGAGCGTGTATTCGGAACTTGGCGAAATGATGTTCACACATTTCGGTCTTACAGGCCCACTCGTTCTTTCAGCATCTTCTCATATGCTCGGTATGAAAAGCGGAAAATATAAGGCGGTTATTGATTTTAAACCCGCACTTGATGAGGCGGAACTTGATAAACGGATTCTTTCCGATTTCTCAAAACAAAAAAATAAGGATTTTCAAAACTCACTTGGCGCACTTCTTCCATCTAAAATCATTCCATATATTGTTAAACGCAGTGGAATAAGTGCAAGCACAAAGGTTAATGAAATTACAAAGGAACAGCGCAAATCACTTGTGTCACTTCTCAAAAATCTCGATTTCGAGATAAAAGGATTTAGACCGATTAGTGAGGCAATTATCACCTGTGGCGGTATTAATGTGTCGGAAATTAACCCGTCAACAATGCAGTCCAAAAAAATAAAAGGACTCTACTTTGCAGGCGAAATCATCGACACTCACGCATACACAGGCGGTTATAATTTGCAAATCGCATTTTCCACAGGAGCGCTTGCGGGGACGCATAGCGCATGGGACGACTAAGCCCCAAAATCTTGAAGTAAGGAGTTAAATATGAAAATAGCACTCGACGGACCAAGCGGAGCGGGAAAAAGCACAGTTGCAAAGGCTGTTGCAAAAAGGCTCGGCATAGTTTATGTAGATACAGGCGCACTCTATCGCTCAATAGGACTTTATGTTCAAAGAAAAGGCGTTGCAAAGGATGATAGCGAAAAAATTATTCCTATGCTTGACGAAATCAAACTCGATCTCGTTTTCCAAAATAACACCCAAAGCGTCATTCTAAATGGCGAGGATGTAAGCGGTCTTATCCGCACAGGCGAAATCGCTATGTTCGCATCAGCCGTTTCGGCAATTCCTGAGGTTAGGGCATTCCTTCTTGAAACCCAACGCAAAATAGCAAGAGAAAACAGTGTTATTATGGACGGCCGTGACATTGGAACAGTAATTCTTCCCGATGCCGAGGTTAAAATCTTCCTTGTAGCCTCTGCCGAGGCAAGAGCCGAGAGAAGATATAAAGAACTCATCGAAAAAGGTGAAGATTGCACCTTTGAGAGCGTTCTTAAAGACATCAAAGAAAGAGATAACAACGATTCCACAAGAAAAGTTGCTCCCGCAATTCCTGCCGAGGACGCAATATTCCTTGACAACTCGGAACTTGATGCAGAGCAAACAATCAATAAGGTAATTGAAATTATCGAAGAAAAAACTAAAAAAAAACCTAAAAAGAAGTTAAACCGCTTTTATAGGACAATGAAAGCCATTTTTGGCGGACTTTTTAAGTTTCTTTTGAGAGTTAAACCAGTAAATCGAGACAAAGAGATATTTGATAAACCCTTTATCGTAGTTGCAAACCATACAGCACTTATGGATGTTGCCGCAATAACAATCGCTATGAAAAACCAAATTCGTTATATGGCGAAAAAAGAGGTTTTCAAAATTCCCGTGCTTAATTGGTTCATAAAATCAATGGGCGCATTTCCCGTTGACCGCAAACGCGGTGATGTTCACGCAATTAAGCAAACAATCTCAATGCTCAAAGATGGTGAGTGTGTTGGAATTTTCCCACAAGGCACTCGTAAACCTTATGTAAATCCAAGACAAACAGAAGTTAAAGACGGTGTCGGTATGATTGCAAGCCGTGCAGGAGTTGGAATTGTCCCTGTGTTTATCAAGAATAAATCGGGCAAACTCAAATTCTTCCACCGCAACACAGTAATCATCGGTGACTACATCTCCCCCGAGGAAATTGCATTCCCCGAATTTACAGGCAAGGAAAAATATAAGAAAATATCCGAATATGCGTTTGATAAAGTTTGCACTCTCGGTGAAACTTGGGAGGATAAGCGCAAATGATAACGCTTAGTGCCTTTGCAGGATTTTGCTTCGGTGTTAGACGCGCAACTGATAAAGCCGAAATGCTCATATCGGAAAAGGGAGAAAACGCAGTAATTTGCACTCTTGGAAAACTTATTCATAATGAGCAATATAGCGAGTATCTTGCCAAAAACGGCGTTAACGAGATTTCAAGCGACGAAATAGACGCTCTTTATGAAAAAGCAAAATCAGGTGCTTATGTAACTCTTATAACGAGGACACACGGAATTGAAAAGGAAACACAAAAAACGCTCGAAGCGTATGCCAACGGGTGTAGCAATTTTAAGGTTGTCGATAGCACTTGTCCGTATGTTAAGAAGATACATAAAATCGCGCTCGAAAAATCGGGAGAAAACGCGGTCATCTTCGTAATCGGACAAAAAGACCACCCCGAGGTGCTTTCGATAAAAAGTTATATCGAGGGTGAGGGATATGTTTTTGCAAACGCAAGCGAACTTGAAGACCATTTAAAAACTTCAAATTACGAAGGAAAAGAGGTCATTTTGGTTGCTCAAACGACTCAAAAACTGTCAGAATGGAAAAAATGTCAAGAAATTATCAAAAACTACTATACAAACGCAAAAATTTTTGATACAATATGTAATGTGACCGAAGAAAGGCAAACTGAGGCGCAAAAGTTAAGTCAAGAAAGTGACCTTATGCTTGTAATCGGCGGAAGGAACAGTTCAAACACATCGAAACTGTATCAGATATGCAAATCGCAGTCTGAAAATGTTTATTGGATTCAAACCAAGGACGACATTCCTTTCGATAAAATATCGGCTCTTTCCCAAAAGGGTAAAATAAATAAAATTGGAATAACTGCCGGAGCCTCAACTCCGGATAGTATAATTCAGGAGGTAAAAAAAGTTATGGAAAACATCATCAGAGAAGATGATTTCGCTGCACTCTTTGAGGCAAGCGAAAGAGAAAGACCAAGAATATATAAAGGAGCAGTTGTCAAGGGTATTGTTATGTCTATCTCAGAAAATGAGATATGTCTTGATTTGGGTGTAAAGCAAACCGGTAGCATTAAGCGTGATGAAATTACATCAGATAACGATGTAGACCTTAATGAACTTTTCAAAATCGGCGACGAGATTGAAGCAAAGGTTCTCACCACAAGCGATAAAGATGGCGAAATCACCCTTTCTAAGAAAGCGGTTGATGACATCAAGAACTGGGATAAAATCGTTGGATATCAAGCAAACGGTGATGTTGTTGAGGCAGTGATATCCAGAGAAGTTAAGAGTGGCGTTATTGCTGTTGTTGACGGTGTTGATGTATTCGTTCCTGCATCTATGAGCGGTGTTTCTAAGGATGGCGCACTTTCATCTATCGTTAAAACAACACAAAAACTCAAAATCGTTGAGATTAAAGCGGACAAGCGTCGTGCAATCGGCTCAATCAAAGAAGTTTTGAAGGCTGAAAGAAAACAAGCGCAAGAAGAATTCTGGGCAAACCTTGAAGAAGGTATGACCTTTGAAGGACCTGTAAAGAGTGTAACGATATATGGTGCATTTGTTGACCTCGGTCCAGTTGACGGACTTGTACATATCACTGAACTTTCTTGGAAGAAGATTAAGAATCCTTCTGAGGTTGTAAAAGTTGGCGATGTTATCAAGGTATTCGTAAAATCATTTGATAAGGAAACAAAGAAAATTTCTCTTGGCTATAAGACCGATGCTGAAAACCCATGGACAATTTTCAAGGGACAGTATGCGGACGGTGATGTAGTTAGTGTTAAGATCGTAAGCGTTGCAAGTTATGGCGCATTCGCTAAGATTATCGACGGTGTTGACGGACTTATCCACATTAGCCAAATCGCTGATAAGAAAATAGAAAAGGTTGAAGATGTTCTTAAAAAGGACGATGTAGTTGAGGCTAAGATCGTTGGCATCGACGACGAAAAGCAAAAGGTTAGCCTTTCAATAAGAGCCCTTCTTCCAGAAGCGCCAAAGGCTGATGAAGAGGAATTTTCCGCTGAGGACCTTACAACTGAAACAGTAGTAAGTGAAGAAAACAACGACGAGGAATAATCCACAAATAAAAACACCCACAAGTTAATCTTGTGGGTGTTTTAAAAGTGGCTATTTATCTGCCACAACCACCGCAGCAACAATTAAGCACGATTATCGCGATGATAATGAGCCAAAGCACTTCGTTGTCAAAAAGACCGCATAAACAGTTGTTCATAGTAATACCTTGCCTTTTTCGAATTGAGGAAATATCCTCTACTCTCATACTATGTCACTTGCTGTCGTTTGCTACCGATTTTTGGAATTATTTAAGCACAAGTTTGTCTGCTTCAAGAAAATCGTGTGCAAAAATGGTGCTTGTTGTCGGAAGGTCGGCACTCGCTTGACACTTTGCACAACGCACAGTAATATGGTCGTCATAAATATCACAACAAATATCACCCTTGTCCTCGCACTCGCAATAAATCTTGCCCTCATCGTTCAAATCGTTTATAACGAAACGGATAATATCAATCACCTGTGGGTCGCATAAATCTTCTTTGTCTTTTTCTTGATTTTGGAGTTTTTCAAGTTCAGTTTCACCAAGCATGCTAATCAGTTCTTGGTTAGATGCCTCAATAGCATCGCTAACCTTGTCCTCTTTACCGATAAAGCAAATGTCAACTCCCGAGAGGGAACAAGGAATTACAAAAACATCACTGTCAAAAAATACTCCACTTGAAATTACATAGTTGTGCTTTGTTGCACATACAAGACACGGCACTTCAAGACGCATTTTCCCGTCGGGCAGTTTTTCAACACTCATATCACTTCCTTGACAGGAACATTTTAGTTTGAATAAACTTCCGCTAAGTGAGAAAGCGCCTACCATACTTGTAGTAACACCGCCACAACTTGGACATCTATAAGCAAGAGTTGTTTGTTTTTGATTTAAAATCATTAAAAATCACCTCGTTAAGAAATTAATCAAATTATACTACAAAAAAATCAAATTGTCA
>JAZNJK010000265.1:0-7344 GCA_045578005.1 Eubacteriales bacterium
ATTAATTAAAGCATCCTTTTATTATGTCTATAACATAGTCTTGCTCTTCCTCGGTCATCTTTATATCAGATGGCAAGCAAAGACCCCTTGCAAAAACATCCTCTCCAACTGACTCCTCAGTTGCTGAGATAAAATCGTTATTTGCGAATACAGGTTGCATATGCATTGGCTTCCAAATTGGTCTTGCCTCTACATTGTTTTTTGCAAGTATATCCATTATATCAAGCGGATTGACATCACACGACTTATCAATCAGTATACATGAGAGCCAAAAATTCGGCTTTGTATAATCAAGATATGGGTTCATGGTAAGTGGCAAATCCTTGAACGCCTGCTCATATCTACGGTATATTTTTTCCTTGAGTTCTCTATGCTCTTCTATGTGAATAAGCTGACCTCTGCCTATACCTGCAACCACATTTGACATGCGGTAATTATAGCCTATCTCCTCGTGCTGATACCAAGGTGCATTTTCTCTTGCTTGGGTAGCCCAAAAGAACGCTTTTTTTCTTGGTTCATCACTTTCGCATATAAGCATTCCGCCACCTGATGTTGTGATGATTTTATTTCCGTTAAAACTGATTGCATTATATTTTCCAAATGTTCCGCATTGGCGACCTTTATATGTAGCAGAAAGAGCCTCCGCTGCGTCTTCAATCATAACTGCGTTATATTTTTTGCAAACCGCAAGAAGTTCTTCCATTTTTGCCGGTGTGCCATACAAATGAGCCATTACAACCGCTTTTGCATTTGGATATTTTTGAAACGCCTTTTCAAGTGCAACGGGGTCCATATTCCATGTTTCTTTCTCGGAGTCTATGAAAACCTGTTTTCCGCCCTCATAAGAAACCGGATTTACTGTTGCACAAAATGTCATATCAGAACACAAAACAATATCATCTCTTCCAATTCCTACAAGTTTTAATGCAAGATGCAATGCCGAAGTTCCCGAACAAAGTGCGAGTGTGCAGTATTTATCATTGAGTCCTTGGTTTAAATAATTATTCATCTCAATTTCAAAATTGTCACAATTAAAACCAAGAGGTGCAATCCAGTTTTTATCAAACGCCTCTTGAACATATTTCATTTCTTCTCCGTGCATTGTTGGAGTTGAGAGTAATATCCTTTTTTTCATATAATATACCGCCTATGTGTAAATATCTATAATATAATATCATAAAATATGGGGATTGTCAATAGAAATTATGGGGAATTGGAGAAAAATGTTGAAAATTAGGGGGAATGGGGGTATAATTCAAAACACAAAGGCAAAAAAGAAAAGGAGTCTGGAAAGACTCCTTTTTACATTAGGGGGGTGAAAATTTTTATGAGAGAGCGAAATGCTCGGCGCAAAAGTGAGGGTTTTGTCATTTCGGGGGTGATTTTTGTGCTTTTTTCAAGTGTTTGATTTACATCGGTTACTATGTCCTTTATACACTCGCACTTATACATCCAAATTCCGTTTTCAAAGTGGTGGACAAGGCTACGGTAATCAAGATTTACCGTTCCTACTATCGCATATTCGCCATCGGCAACATAAGTTTTTGCGTGAATAAAACCAGGGGTGTATTCGTAAATCGACACTCCCGCCTCTATAAACCTATGATAACTTGACCTTGTCATTGAGAAAACAAAGCGCTTATCAGGTATATGCGGTGTAATTATTTTTACATCAACTCCGCGAAGGGCTGTGTTCTCTATTGCTTGACACAATTCATTATCCAAAATCAAATATGGGGTCGTTATATAGACAAATTTCGTAGCGGAATTCAGCAAATTCATTATTGCGGTTTTCGCCACTCTTCTATTATATATCGGTCTTGGTCCGTCACCGAATGGAACGAGGTATCCATCGGAAGTTACATTAACACTCGGGAACAGTTCATTTTCACTTTTCCATCCACCTTTGGCGTTTATGCCAAAATCAAAGAGAAACAAGTCCGTAAGTTCCCATACTGCCTCTCCCTCTATTCTTATTCCGCCATCTTTCCAGTGTCCGTGGCGTTCTACCTTATTTATGTATTCATCGGCTATATTTACGCCACCTGTATAGCCTATTTTCCCATCTATTATAGTGATTTTTCTGTGAGAACGGTTATTAAATTCACTGTCCGCCTGAGGTTTAAGTTTCGAGAAAATTTCACATTCAATTCCTATACGAGAGAGTTTTTTCGCATAGTTCCCCGGCAATGTTGACATACAGCCGATGTCATCATATAACACCTTGACCTCGACACCGTTTTTTGCCTTTTCCTTCAAAACATCAAGTATTGTGTTCCAAAACTCGCCTTCCTCAATTATAAAATATTCCATATAAATGAATTTTTCGGCATTTTTTAGATCCTCAATCATACTTTCAAACAATTCCTCGCCCGAGGAAAAATACCTTTGCGTAGTATTTGTAAAAAGGTGGCTATTCGAAAGATTACATAGCATTTTTGCTTGATTATGCGCCACAGGGTCGCTTGTTTTTAAAATTTCAAACAGTTTAGTATCATCTCGGTTACAGGTAAGTGTATTTAGCAACTTCATTTTATTTATGTGTTTTTTCTTCAATTTGCGAGAATAAAACATAAAATACAACATAAAACCAACAACGGGAAGAACGAACAATATAACAAGCCACGGCACTTTATAATCGGGATTATCTTCCGATGCTACTATTGTTATTATACATACAAGTTGAGTTATGCCGACAGCAACATAAAACCATTTTACATAAATGCACAAAACTATTACTATTCCTATGGTCAAGACAACCTCAACAGCACTTAAAAGAATTGCCAAAATATACCTTAACGGAATATGATTTATTTCTTTTTCTACTATTTTGTCCTTAACTCTATATGTGAATTTTCTTTTCAACTTCACACCACCTTATCATATCATTTTGCGCAGTTGAGCAAAAAGACTACCGGAATTAACCAATAGTCTTTTTGTTATTTATCTTTTACTCATATTAATTTTGCGAATTCTTGAAATGTCGAATTTCTTTTGACGGTCATAGGTATAAATTCCGTTTACCTCTTGCTCTACATCATAAAGTTGTGTATAGCAAATTCCGCAAATGTATGGAGAATCCATAAGTGCCTTAGTAAGATACTCATATCTATCCATATACTCTTCTTCGGTTTTAGGGCCGTTTCCGTAACCCCATCCGCCAACGCCTTGGACATCCCATTGAATTCCACCATATTCGCTAAGGTAGAGGGCATAATTTTCCCATTCCTTAGAATTTTGATATTTTGATACCCATTCATGAGATTTATCGTATTTTTCGGCAAATTCAACATATGTTGGAGCGAGATAAATTTCCTCAAATTCCTTTTTGGTTTGGATATAGTCATGAAGGTCATAAACATCAGATACAACTTGGTAGTTTCCGCTTGTTCCAACACATGGACGAGTTGTATCTATTGCCTTTGTGGTGTAATAAAGTGCTCTTATAAAATCATCGTTTTGGTGTTTGTTCTCGAAATCCCAAGTTTCATTAAGAGGACACCAACCGATAATTGACGGGTGATTGAAATCCCTTTGGAGTTCTCTTTGCCATTCAAGTAAGAATGGGGTTAGTTGTTCCATATTTGATGCGTCAACTCCCCAGTTACCTGTTTCACCGAATACGAGATAGCCGAGTTTATCGCAGTGATACAAAAATCTTGGTTCAAATACTTTTTGGTGAAGTCTTGCACCGTTAAATCCTGCATCAAATGAAAGATGAATATCTTGAACAAGTTCTTCGTCGGTTTCGGCAGTATAAATTCCCTTTTTGTAGAAACCTTGGTCAAGAACAGTTACGAGGAAGAGGTCCTTGCCGTTAAGAACATATTTTTTATCCTTGAATTCGGTAGTTCGAACACCGAAATAACTCTTAACCTTATCGTTTCCGTATGTGAGATTTAGGTCATAAAGTCTTCCAGCACCTGCTTCCCAAAGATAAAGTTCATCAAGTTTAAGTGTAAGGCGAGAAATTCCACTATTAAGTTCTGCGCTAACTTTACCCATAGGCTTGCCTTCATAACTTGCCTCAGCGGTAAAGGTTGCATTTCCAACTGTTTCAACTTCAATTTGAACACTCTTATCGGCTATTGATGGGTAGTATTTTACGGATTTGATGTATGACTTATCAACGAATTCGAGCCATACAGTTTGCCAAATACCTGTTGTTCTTGTATAGTCACAACCTTGTGAATAGTAAACCTTTGACTGCTTACCCGATGCTTTGCCCTTTGGATTTGTATCAATAGCACAAACAGTAATTACATTTTCTTCGCCCTTGTTTACATAGTTAGTAATATCAATGTCAAAACCGACAAATCCACCTATATTGTGGTAGACCTCTTTATGGTTTACATAGATATAACTCTCGTAGTCAACTGCTCCGAAATGAAGAATCACATTTTTGTCAGTGTTTGGAATTTCCACATTTTTAAGATACCATACGCAGTTCAAAAAGTCGGTATTTCCTATTCCTGAAAGAACGCTTTCAGGGCAAAAAGGAACGATGATTTTGGAGTTAAGCGATTTTCTTTCATAAAACTTTCTATCGCGTCCGCTAATGCCGAAGTCGTATTCAAATTGCCACTCGCCATTAAGGTTTATCCAATCTTCTCTTTCAAACTGGGGATTGGGATGTTCGGGTCTTGGAATATTCATTTTTATATCTCCTTAAAATTTGTTTATGAATTTTTTAATTTTTGAATTTTTAAATTCAGATTTTGCGCATAAGTCGTTGTGTATAGGTCGCCATCAGTTTTTTAGTTCCTACTGTATCGAACATTATTTCGAACATAAAATCATTGCTCATCGGAGTTACACCTATAACTGTTCCATCACCAAATGAAAGGTGATTAACTCTATCTCCTATGGCATACGCAACTACTGACTTTTGTTGTGGTTTGCGACCTGTAAGCGCCTCGGCAAACGATGTATTTTGTCCGCTATTTCTCGGTTGTGCGGAATATGTGCCATTTCTATTTAATGACGGAATTTTCACCATGTCAAGATACTCGGAATCAATTTCCTTTGCGAAGCGAGAAAGAGGATTTCTCATTGTCATTCCGTGCATCATTCTCTCTCTTGCATGGATCATATAGAGTTGTTTTTTTGCTCTCGTTATTGCTACATAAGCAAGTCGCCTTTCCTCTTCAATCTCGGACGGAATAAGCATTGTTTGTTGAGATGGGAAAACGCACTCTTCCATACCTGGAATAAATACTATCGGGAATTCAAGTCCCTTTGCACTGTGAATTGTCATAAGAATTACAGTGTCGGCATTTTCGTCATACTTATCGACATCGGCAACAAGGGAAATTTGCTCCAAAAATCCTGTGAGTGTGGGTTCATCAGTTGAACTCTCATACTCCTTGATACCTGTTATAAGTTGGTCGAGGTTTTCAAGCCTTTCCTTTCCTGCCTCGCCCTCGTCTTTAAGCATTTGCTCATAGCCTGAGCGTTTTATAATCGTTTCAACAAGGTCTACAACGGACACATTATCCTTATCGGCATTAAGCGATTTAATAAAGTCCGCAAATTCCTTCATCGGCAATTGCGCAGTTTTGGGAATTGCATTATAATCAAACGCATTTTGCATTACATCAATGAGCGGAATGCCAAGTTCGGTTGAAATGGTAGATGCGCGTTCAAACGATGTTTGTCCTATCTTTCTTGCGGGTTTATTGTAAATTCTACGAAGATGGATACCGTCCTCTACATTATTCACAAGGTGCAAATATGCTACGACATCTTTTACTTCTTCACGGTCATAGAATCGGTGCCCGCCAAGGACACGGTAAGGAATACCGCTATTTGCGAAAATTGTTTCAAGGCTACGGGAAAGCGCATTCATACGGTATAGGACCGCAAAATCCTTATATGAATACTCGTTATTCTCTCTTAACTTTATGATTTCATCGACAATAAATCTCGCTTCATCATTTTGTGTGGGCGCTTCCTTAACGATAATTTTTTCGCCTGTTTCGTTAGCACACCAAAGAGTCTTTTTATGCTTATGATGGTTTTTGGAAATAAGTCCGTTTGCGGCGTTTAGAATATTAGATGTTGAACGGTAGTTTTGTTCAAGTTTTATAACCTTTGCGCTTGGATAAGTTTGGTCAAAGTTTAATATGTTTTCTATTGTCGCACCGCGGAATTTATAGATACTTTGGTCATCGTCACCAACTACCATTATGTTTCTATAAAAATCGGAAAGAAGTCTTGTCAATTCAAACTGTGCGTCGTTTGTATCTTGATACTCATCAATGCAAACATATCTAAATTTATTTTGATATTGTGCCAAAACATCGGGATTTTCACGAAGAAGAATAACCGTCTTCATTATAATATCATCAAAGTCAAGAACATTTGACGCTTCAAGTTCGGCTTGATACTTCTCATAAACATCGGCAACGAGTTTATACTTATAATCAAAACCCGCCTCGGCACGGTAATCGGCAGGAGTTAAAAGTTTATCCTTTGCACGGCTGATTATATTTTGAACATCTTTGAGTGAGAGGATTTTTTCATTCACACCAAGATCTTTCATACACTTAGAAATAGTCTTTTTAGCATCATCGGCATCGCATACGCTAAATCCCTCTCGGTATCCGACAAGGTTGCCATTTCGTCTTAAAATACGCATACAAACCGAGTGGAATGTGCCTGCCCAAATTTCACCTGCGTCCTCGTGCAGTATTTTGGAAAGTCGCTCCTTTATTTCATTTGCGGCTTTATTTGTAAAGGTAATTGCTAAAATTCCCCAAGCAGGACATGGTGCTTCCGAAAAAAGTTCAAGATACTTTTCGATTTGATCTTTTGGAAGGGTTTTTGCAAGTTCAAGATCATCAAGTGTATCCTCAGTAATGAAGTCAGGAATATTAGTTGTTTTATAGGCGTTACCATATTTGATAATATGCGCTATTCTGTTTACAAGCACAGTTGTCTTTCCACTACCTGCGCCAGCCAAGATAAGCACAGGACCGTTTACTGTATAAACCGCTTCTCTTTGCTTATCGTTTAGGAAACTGTAATATGTATCAAAAAGTTCTCTTTTCGCCCTTAAAAATCTTTCTATTTGTTGTTCTGTCATTTTGTTTTTCCGTTTCTCATGATTTTGCACGGTGGCAAATGCTATTACTAATAATATCATACTTTGATAAAAAAGTAAAGAGAAAACGCGTTTTTTTCGCAATATTTATTAGGTTAAAT
Organism: Eubacteriales bacterium; assembly: GCA_045578005.1. Taxonomy (GTDB): domain Bacteria; phylum Bacillota; class Clostridia; order Oscillospirales; family CAG-272; genus RGIG2000. The sequence goes on from JAZNJK010000265.1 coordinate 7,207, forward strand.
ATTTTTTACAAAAATTCAAAAAAGGTATTGCAATTTCAAAAAATATGTGATAAAATGTTTGAGCAACATATGAATATGCCGGTGTGATGGAATTGGTAGACGTGCTGGACTCAAAATCCTGTGGTAGTGATACCGTAT
>JAZNJK010000266.1:0-7871 GCA_045578005.1 Eubacteriales bacterium
AAGTTACTATAAAGAGGGCATTAACCCCGTTAAAATTATGATTGAAAACGAGGATGTTCGCACAGTCCGTGGCGGAACAGGTTACGCAAAATGTGGCGGTAACTATGCTGCATCTACAAGAGCAGGCGAAAGAGCAAGCAAAAAGGGCTATTCACAAGTTCTTTGGCTTGACGGAGTTGAAAGAAAGTATATTGAAGAAGTTGGCGCAATGAATGTAATGTTCAAAATCGACGGCGAAATCGTAACTCCTGAACTTACAGGCTCAATTCTTCCTGGCATTACAAGAAAATCATGTATCGAAGTTCTTAAAAACCTTGGATATAAAGTAAGCGAAAGACTTCTCAGCGTTGATGAACTTATTGACGCATTGAAAACAGGTAAACTTGAAGAGGCGTGGGGATGTGGCACCGCCGCAGTCGTTTCACCAATCGGTAGACTTATGTTTGAAGATGTCGAATATGTAATCAATAACGAGCAAATCGGAGAAGTAACAAAGAAACTCTATGATATCTTAACAGGTATCCAATGGGGCAAAATCGAAGATACATATAACTGGGTTTATAAACTCTAATCCTCATCATAAAAAATAGAAAACGAGCAAGAAAAGGAACTTTCCTTACCTTGCTCGTTCTTTTTTTAGTTTATTGATTTCATAAAAACATCAAGTAATTGTAGCGCAACTCTTTTGTCGCTCGGGGAAAGAGAACTAAATTTCCGTTGTATCTCATCGGGAGAAAATTCGCATTCCTCCGTCAAAACATCATCGGGAGTTATCGAAAGAACATCGCAAATTTTAAGTAGTGTTTCAACACGCATATTGACACTTCCACGCTCAATGTCGGCATAAGTCCTGTCCGAAATTCCCGCTTTTTCGGCAACCTCGGCTTGCGTTAGTCCACGCTTTTTTCTATATTTGAAAAGTTTGTTTCCAATTACCAAAAAATCCAAAATAAGCATTGTTCTTCTCCTTTTGTGGTCTATATAGGAATTATACCACATAAAGTCCTTGACAAAAAGGAAGAATAGGTGTATAATTACAGGTAGTATAGTTCCTATCGACACAAAAAATACAAGGACTATCAAAAAGGAGAAAGAAAATGAAACAATTAACATGTGAATTGTGTGGCGGTAACGACCTCGTAAAACAAGACAACTATTTTGTTTGTCAACACTGTGGCACAAAGTATTCCGTAGAGGAAGCAAGAAAAATGATGATTGAAGGAACAGTTGATGTTACTGGAAGCACCGTAAAGGTTGACAATACCGATATTGTCAAAAAGTATCTTGCAAACGCTCGTAGAGCAAAGGAAAAGGAAGACTGGGAAGATACTAAAAAGTATTACAACCTTGTTGAGCAAAATGACCCATCAAATATCGAGGCTATTTTTTATAGCACCTATGCACAAGTAAAGGTAGCGTTGTTAGAAGCAGAAACAAAAGACAAAAGACAAGGTGTTTTCAATACGCTAATCAAAGGCGTATCTGTAATAGATGACAACTATGATGACTCAAACGAAGAACATTATGGTTTGTTGTTCGAAATATATGATGATATTGAAAACTTGAAAAAAGGCACTATTGTTCCAACCACGCACTTGCAGGAATATGTAACAAAGAACGGATATGGCGTTATCGTAGACCGTAACCAAGTTGTTGAAAATGATCCGTTGTCAGTTACTTATAACATGATAGATAAGGTTGGTGCGGCTTTTGAGGATTCATTATCTAACATTGTTGAAGTAAGATGTAAGGATTGGAGCGAAGAAAAGATTCTTGAAGTAGCACAAGAGTCTTTGGACGATGAGTATCCTCTGTTCGCTTTCTACTACTTTAAAGAATATACAAAGAAAAATGCTGATTCAGCCCTTGGCTTTATTGGTAAGGCTGTTTCACTCTTGGGAGTAGGTAGTTATAGAACTTCTGCGAATGAGGTTGCTGTCGCTTCTAATAAGACTGTAAACGAAAGCGACAAAGAAAAAATACAAAGCCTCATTGAAACACATGTTGGCAGCCTTGATAGAACTTTGTTGATAAACGCTGCTGCGTTTGTTAACTATGAGGCTGTGAAATTCTTGATCGAACTTGGTGCGGATGTAAATGCTAAATCGTCTAATGACGAAACTGCTTTGTGGCATTTGGCTAATGCAAAATTCGCAAAGAAAGAAGATAGAGAAAATGCAGTAAAATGTGCAAAAATCGTGTTGGATTCAGGAGCAGATGCTGATGTAACCAGCAAAGACGGCATTGCGACCTATACTCCTAAGACAGAGCCTGAAATTGCATCTATGATTAGAGCTAAGTTCCCTAACTTGCAAATGGGCAAGGCTAAGGGTTGCTATGTAGCAACATGTGTTTACGGCTCATACAATTGCCCAGAGGTTTGGACACTCCGTAGATACCGTGATAACACCCTTGGCGCAACATGGTTTGGTAGAGCCTTCATTCGCACATACTATGCGATAAGCCCAACACTTGTAAAATGGTTCGGTAAGACAAATTGGTTCAAGAAAATGTGGAAAGGTAAACTTGACCGTATGGTTAAGAAACTCCAAGACCAAGGTGTTGAAAGCACTCCATATAACGACAAAAACTGGTAATTACATAAAAAACCACCCGAGAGGGTGGTTTTTTATTCTAAAATCGTCAAAAAACTCCAAACTCACTCGCCAAATTAAATTTTCGCTCGATTTTATGAATAAAATATGAATATTTTAAGAAGAAAATCTAACTAAATATTTTATCACATTAAATTGATAAAATTTTTCAAAAAAATTTATAAAAATCTATTGACAAATGCAAATCAGTAATATAAAATATATAATATATTTTTTAAAAGCGTTGAAGGGAACAAAATTCATCGCCCGTTTTTCAGAGAGTCGGCGTTTGGTGTGAGCCGATAGCGGTAGTTGAAATATATCTCGTCCCTGAGCCTCCAACCGAAAGGAAAACCGAGTAGATTTGGACGGGCACTCCCGTTATAGAGAAAATTGCTGATAGGCAATGAGTGGGCGAAAGCCAATAAGAGTGGTACCACGGGGAAGACCTCGTCTCTTTTATGCAAGAGGTTGCGTAAAAGGGACTTTTTTGTTTTTGACCCTGTGTAGCAACCCAAAAATGAACTAACCCTTATGCCTCAAAGGGAAGACAGGAAAGGATTAATTTATGAAGGGCTATCAAAAGTATACTAAACAATTTTTCTCACCAAGCGGTGTGAGTATGGACTGGGTCAAAAAGGATTGCATTGACAAACCGCCAATGTGGTGTAGTGTTGACCTGCGCGACGGAAACCAAGCACTCATTATCCCAATGAGCCTTGAAGAAAAACTTGAATTTTTCAAACTCCTTTGCAAAGTGGGATTTAAAGAAATCGAAGTAGGATTTCCTGCCGCATCTGAAACCGAATACGAATTTTGCCGAACAATAATCGAGCAAAATCTCATCCCCGACGATGTAACAATTCAAGTCCTCACTCAGTCAAGAGAACATATCATCGCAAAAACATTCGAGGCGATTGACGGTGCAAAACACGCAGTCGTCCACCTCTACAACTCAACATCAGTCGCTCAAAGAGAGCAAGTTTTCAAAAAGAGCAAAGAGGAAATTATAAATATCGCAACATTCGGTGCAAAACTTTGTAAAGAGTATAAAAAGAAGGCAAAAGGCAAAATCACCTTCGAGTATTCTCCCGAAAGTTTCACAGGAACAGAGCCTGAATTTGCCGCCGAAATCAGTAATGAGGTTATCAAAATTTGGGAGCCAACTCCCGACGATAAGGTTATTATCAACCTTCCTGTAACAGTATCTCACTCAATGCCTCATGTCTACGCAAACCAAGTAGAATATATGCACAAAAATCTTCTTAACCGTGAAAATGTAATCATTTCACTTCACCCACACAATGACCGTGGCTGTGCAATCGCCGATAGTGAACTCGGTCTTTTGGCGGGCGGTGATAGAATTGAAGGCACACTTTTCGGCAATGGTGAAAGAACAGGTAATGTCGATATAATTACCCTTGCACTTAATATGTTCTCACAGGGAATTGACCCAGGTCTTGATTTTACAAACCTTCCTGAAATTACAAAGGTTTATGAAAAGGTTACAAGAATGCGTGTCTACGAAAGACAACCATATAGCGGACAACTCGTCTTTGCCGCATTCAGTGGCTCACACCAAGACGCAATCGCAAAGGGAATGAAGTTTAGAGAGGGTAAGGACATTAAATGGACAGTTCCGTATCTTCCTCTTGACCCAACCGATGTTGGTAGAGTATATGAGGCAGATGTTATCCGTATCAACTCACAATCGGGCAAAGGCGGAATAGGCTACATTATGGAAACTCAATTCAAACTCAACTTGCCACCCAAAATGCGTGAGGCGTTTGGATACCATGTTAAGAGCATTTCCGACCACGAGCATAGAGAACTTCAACCCGTTGAAGTTTACGATATCTTTATGCGTGACTTTGTAAACCTCACAGACAAAGTAAGTGTTGTAAACGCAACATATAATGACCATATTGACGATGCGCAAATTGACGGAATTATCACCCTTGCATATAACGGTAGCGAAACAACCGTTAGAACAAGTGGAAACGGCCGTCTTGACTGCGTAAGTAACGCAATAAAGCAAATAATCGGCAAAGAATACACTCTTGAAACCTATACCCAACACGCAATCGAGGAAACCACAAGTGCAAAGGCTGCCTCATATGTCAGCATCGCTCTTGACGGTAAAACCTATTGGGGAACAGGAATTAGCAGTGATATTAGCCGTTCCTCAATCAAAGCGCTCGTTAGCGCAGTAAACATTATGCTTTCTAAATAAGGAGAAAACACAGATGAAATTAACAGGAGCAGAAATAATCATAAGGACACTTATAGAGCAAGGTGTTACCGATGTTTTCGGTTATCCGGGCGGACAGGTAATCAGTATCTATGACGCACTCTATAAATATCAGGACGAAATCAATCATGTCCTAACCGCTCACGAACAGGGCGCATCACATGCTGCCGACGGATATTCAAGAGCGACAGGAAAGGTTGGCGTATGTATCGCAACATCAGGCCCTGGTGCTACCAACCTTGTAACAGGTATTGCAACCGCAATGCTTGACTCAATTCCGCTTGTCGCAATCACAGGAAATGTTCCTTGCTCTCTAATCGGTAAGGACAGTTTCCAAGAGATTGATATAACAGGCATTACCCTTCCAATAACCAAACATAACTATTTCGTAAATAGAATTGAAGACCTTGCCGATAGCATAAGAGAGGCGTTCTCTATTGCAAAGTCGGGAAGACCGGGCCCTGTCCTTGTCGATGTGCCAAAGGATGTTCAAGTAGCAACCTATGACTATGAACCGCAGGATATAGCACCGAAAATCCCACTTCCAAAGGGCGATGAAACAAAAATTGCCGAGGCAATAAAACTCGTAAACGAAGCAAAGAAACCGTATATCTACATAGGCGGTGGCGCTGCCGGACTTGGACTCGGTGACGAAATTATCGAACTTGCAAATAAAATCGACGCATGTATCGGTTGCACATTTATGGGACTCTCCGCAATCCCCGATGGATGCGAAAGATTTCTCGGTATGCAAGGTATGCACGGACATTACGCATCATCAATGGCTCAAAACGAGGCAGACCTAATAATCGGTGTAGGCGTTCGTTTCAGTGACCGTGCAACGGGAAATGTATCTAAATTCGCAAAAAACAGTAAAATAATCCAACTCGACCCCGACTTCTCCGAAATTAATAAGAATGTCAAAGTTGATTGCGGAATTGTTGGAGATGTTGAACATTCATTTATGGAAATCGCAAAAAGATGCGAGAAAAAGCAAAATCCCGAATGGATGGCAAGAGTTGACGAATTAAAGGTTGATGAGGCAAGATTTGAAAAGGAAATTGCCGATGCCTCAGGCGATGCTTTAACACCTAAGAAAATTTTTGATGTCATAAACGCAAATAAGCCAAAAGACACAGTTATCGTAACCGATGTCGGACAACACCAAATGTGGACCGCCCAATATGTTAAATTTGATAATGTTAGACGCTTCGTATCAAGCGGTGGACTTGGCACAATGGGATTTGGACTTGGCGCAGCAATCGGTGCAAAGGTTGCAACAGGCGACACCACCGTTCTCATCACAGGCGACGGAAGTTTCGGTATGAACTTGAATGAACTTGCTACCGCCGTTAGCCACGGAATTCCCGTTGTAATAGTTCTAATCAATAACGGTGTTCTCGGAATGGTTCGCCAATGGCAAACACTCTTCTTCGGCGCAAGATATTCAAACACAGTCCTTACCGAGCGTAAGACCGATTTTGTTAAACTTGCCGAGGCATTTGGAGCAGTTGGTTACCGTGCGACCACACAAGATGAGTTTGAAGATGCCTTTAAAAAGGCGCTTGCAAGCGGTCAAACAGTTGTAATTGATACAATCATTGATAAGGATGAATTCGTTCTTCCAATGCTCCCACCAGGTGGCGCAATTGACGACATCATCACCAACGCAAAGAAATAAGGAGGCAAGAGATGAAGGATAATAAATTCGTAATTGCCGTATATGTTGATAACAAATTCGGTGTTCTTACAAGAGTAACGAGTATGTTTACAAGGCGCGGTTTCAATATCGATGCTTTAACAGTTGGAGAAACCGAGCGTCCCGAATACTCCCGCATAACAATTTGTTTAAGCGGTGACGGTTACGCAAGAGAGCAACTTATCAATCAGTTGAGAAAACTCCACAATGTTAAAAAAGTAGATGTTCTCGAAGACGATTGTATCAAGCGCGAACTTATGCTTATCAAAGTAAAATACGACAGAGAAACAAGAGCCGATATTTTGGCAACAGTTCAAGTATATAGGGCAAGTGTTATCGACTATGCAGCCGACGAAATGTGCATTGAGGTAACAGGTCACCCAACAAAAATTGACGCATTTATCAAACTTATGATTCCATTCGGTATTATCGAAATGTGTCGCACAGGAATTGTCGCTCTTGAGCGTGGCAATACCTCACTTTTTGACTAATCAAAGTCAAACTCAAATCAAAAACAAAAATAAAAATATTAAAAATCTATATAACCATTAAAGGAGAAAAAACAATGGCTAACACAAACGCAAAAATTTACTATCAACAGGATTGCAACCTCGCAAAATTGAACGGTAAGACCGTAGCAATCATCGGTTACGGTTCACAAGGACACGCACACGCACTCAACCTCAAAGATTCAGGTGTAGATGTAATCGTAGGTCTTTATGAGGGAAGTAAGAGTTGGGCAAAGGCTGAAAAGGCAGGTCTTAAAGTTATGACTTCCGCTGACGCAGCAAAGAATGCTGATGTAATCATGATTCTTATCAACGATGAAAAACAAGCAAAACTTTACAAAGAAAGCATCGAGCCAAACCTTACAGAAGGCAAGACACTTGCATTCGCACACGGTTTCAACATTCACTTCGGTTGCATCAAGCCACCAAAGAATGTAAATGTAATCATGGTAGCACCTAAGGGCCCAGGTCACACAGTTCGTTCCGAGTATCAAGTAGGAAAGGGAGTTCCTTGCCTTATCGCTATTCACCAAGACGCAACAGGTGACGCTCTTGAGATCGGTCTTGCATATGCCCTCGGTATCGGTGGAGCAAGAGCAGGTGTTCTTGAAACAACATTTAGAACAGAAACAGAAACCGACCTCTTCGGTGTTCAAGCAGTTCTTTGCGGTGGTGTTTGCGCACTTATGCAAGCAGGTTTTGAAACACTTGTTGAGGCAGGATATGACCCAAGAAACGCATACTTCGAGTGCATTCACGAAATGAAACTTATCGTTGACCTCATTTACCAAAGCGGATTTTTCGGTATGAGATACTCA
>JAZNJK010000267.1:0-1676 GCA_045578005.1 Eubacteriales bacterium
TCCGACTTGGCACCAAAACCGTTGAGGCCAAAAACTTCAACGGTTTCCAAAAACTAAATATCTCTCGGGGTGTGGCGCAGTTGGGGACGTTTCCGAGCGCCGCCGGGGGCGGATGAAGCGAGGAAAAAGGAGTGGCGCAACTTGGCGATTGACAAGTGAGCCAGCGAACGCAGTCAGAGCCTCAGTTGCAACAGGAGACGCGCGACATTTGGGAGCATGCAGGCGGTTTCCTGCCGTGAGTTTTCTAAAACGCTGAAAACCCTTGAAAACACTCACTTTTTCGGCGGTTTGCCTTTTCAAAAAAACACCGACAAAATGTTTTGACCACAGATTTGACCACTTACAAAAAACCACTCAAAATTCAATATTTTTCACACTTCGGGGTGTGGCGCAGTTGGTAGCGCGCGACGTTTGGGACGTCGATGCCGCAGGTTCGAATCCTGTCACTCCGACCAAAATTGGCTTTGGGAAGCAATTCCCAAAGCCTTTTCTTTGCTTACTGCGACTCAATTTTTGAGGGCTGACAGATTGATTTCTGCCAGCCCTCGCCATTTATCATCATCCCGACAAATTGGAATTTGTTTATTTGTGAGCGATTGCTCTTAATCTTCGATAATCAGCAACCCATGCTTCTCCATTCCAAAGAGGTTCTCTCGTTAAAGATGAGACCTCGTCAATAATCAAAGATTGTATGTGTTCAGGCATTACTGTTAATTCGGAAGCGAAGAACTGTTTCAAAAAATTAGCTAAGCCTTGCTCGCTGTCTTTGAATACGGTTGGTCTATCGAAATCGTAGATCTTATCAATTATAAATCCATTTTTCTCCAATATTCCCCCAAAAGTCTCTACCGTAGGGAAATTAAACTTAGGTTTATAACTATATCCCAATTTTTCACACACCTTGATAAACGCATTTTCGATTGTAGCGATGTTACCGTTCGCACCAAACTCACATACAAGTAATCCCTGTGGTTTCAAGGCTTTATGTATGTTTTTGAGCAAAGCATTGTGATCATTTATCCAATGAAAAACGGCATTTGAAAAAACAACATCAAATTCTTCATCAAAAGGCAACGCAAGTGCATCGTATACCGAAAACTCAATGTTTTCAAACTGTTTTTTTGCTTTGTCTATCATATTCTGTGAGCTATCAACACCAACAACCTTACTACACAGATCTGCTAACTGTGCTGTAAGTGTTCCTGTTCCACAACCCAAATCCAAGATGGTTTGTTCGTTATTCTTGGGTATAAACTCCAGCAAGCCTTTGCCGTATTCAGCCACAAAATCGTGCTTATTGTCATACAATGATGAATTCCATTCCATAGTCATTTTCTCCTGTCAAATTCTTATTTATCGGTGAGTTTATTATATCATATTTCTATGAACTTTTCAACCGATTTGGCTTTTCTTTGCTTCCTCCGACGCAATTTTCGAGGGCTGACGATTGTTTTCGTCAGCCCTCTTTGTATATCAAACAACGATCTTGCCTCTGTACGAGCCAATTCCTCCGATATCGTGAACCTCCCGATATCCCTTACCTTTCAAATAAGCCGCCGCACGTGCGCTTCGTCCTCCGCTGAGGCAATGGACGTACAGAGGAGTGTTTTTATCCTTTATAACCGAATCTACTTTGTCGATCTCGTCAAGCGGAAGATTTCGGCTATCTTCGATAT
>JAZNJK010000268.1:0-2851 GCA_045578005.1 Eubacteriales bacterium
AATAGCGTCGCATGGGCAGTTAGCCTGGCAAGAACCGCAAGCGATGCAAGCATCAGTAATTTTGAAAGCCATTTTGAATACCTCCGTTAGATTTTATATGCACATGAGAAACACCCACGAGCCTTACAAACTAATTTTATCACAAAATTTAATTTTGTCAATATAAAAATGAAAATTAATTGTCATTATTCTTCATTATTCGAGTTTTTGTCCGACTTTTTCTTTGGATAAGAAACGATAGTGACATCGTCACGATGATATTGTTTCACACTCTCGTTTATTGAAACCTTGATAAGACCTCGAATAGGATTTGTGTCAATAACAACACCAACACCGTCAGGAGTCTTAACCGTTGAGTCAACAGGCGGAGTTAGACGGATTTCTTCTTGATAAGCCTCATGCTCGTATCTAAGACAACACATAAGTCTTCCACAAGCGCCCGAAATTTTAGCCGAATTGAGCGACAGATTTTGCTCTTTTGCCATCTTGATAGAAACTTGAACGAAGTCGGGAAGGAATGATGAACAGCAAAATTGTCGTCCGCAAATTCCAAGACCGCCCATAAATTTCGCTTCATCACGAATGCCGATTTGTCTAAGTTCAATTCTTGTTCTAAATGTTGAGGCAAGGTCCTTTACAAGTTCACGGAAGTCAATTCTTCCGTCGGCAGTAAAGTAGAAGGTTAGTTTTGTCATATCAAAGGTGTATTCCGCCTCGATAAGTTTCATTTCGAGTTCGTGTGCCAAAACTTTCGATTGACAAATTCTCATAGCCTCGGCTTGCTTTTTCTTTATTTCTTCATGTTGTTTTATATCGTTTTGATTAGCAATTCTCAAAACAGGTTTAAGTGGCAAAACCACATCTTTGGTAGCCACAAATTTGTTTGTAGCGCAAACTTTACCGAATTCTGTTCCACGCGCCGTTTCCACAATGACATAATCGGTTAATTTTGCCTTAATTCCGTTTGGCGCGAAGTAATATGTTTTTCCGCTCTCTTTAAAGCAAACGCCGATTACCTCGGTCGTATCACTTTGAGCGTTTTCTTGAATTATATCGTTGTTAACTTCGTTTGACATTTTATTTGCCCTTCTTTTTCATATTCGTTAGGATTGACATAAGCGTAAGTGACGCATTTGAGTTCATATTAAGGTCCGAAATCGCACTGAAAAACGATTCGTGACAAGCGCAAAGGCGTTCCATCTTGTATTGCTTCGCTATGCTAATCGCCTTTTCTCTTGAAGCGAAGAAATACAGCGAGGCATCAGGGGATTTTTTAACAAGCATAATATCCCCAAGCACCGTAAGAGACAGCGAAATCAAATCCTTCAATTCCTCTCTTTGCATTGACGCGAGCGAAAGCATATGAGAAATGCTATCCCCATCATCACGCAACGCATCAAGCGTTAAATCAAGTGCCGTTTGCCTAAGGTCAAGCAATTCCTGTGACTTTTTCTCGTCAAGTAAATCAATCGCATAACCAAGCGACCCCGATGAGGCGATAACGATTTCTTCGAGTTTTTCATCAGAAAGTGACGAGGTAGAAAGCGACTTCAAATGCTCAAAAATCACATCTTTTTCAAGATAACTCGTTTTGAGTGTTTGCGCTCTTGAACGAATTGTTTCAAGTAGTGTGCCGGCATTCGGAGTCAAAAGAAAGAAGATTACATTTTTCGGTGGTTCTTCAAGAGAAATGAGTAAAGCATTTTGCGCCTTTACATTCATCTTGTGCGCATTTTCGATAATGTAAATTTTATAATCACTCTCGTTTGGTGAGTCGTAAAGCCCTTGCTTGATTGAGCGCACTTGATCGACCTTTGTTATCTCAAAAAATCTCACATCAGTATGTAGTCCACTCAAAACTCGTTGACAGGAACGGCATACCCCACACGGACACGCATCGTTACTCTCACAAAGTATTCCTGCCGAGGCAAGTTTTGCAACAGTTTTTTTGCCCGTTCCACTTGCACCCTCAATAATGTATGCGTGAGAAAAACTTCGAGAGGCGATAGCCACGCCAAGAGTTTTTTTAATATCGTCATTTCCAATAAGAGTTTTAAAAATCTCCATAGCATAGCCCCCTTAGTCAGTCTTATTTATATAGTATAACATATAGGAGCGCAATATGTCAAATAAAATCAGTAAAAAATCCAACATTTTTAATATAAAGTAGAAAACTTTTGTGATAATTGATATTAAAAGGCACAAAAATAGGAAATTTTTTATGCAAGAGTGAGAAAAATGCACAATTTTCAAAAAACTCTTGAATATTTTTCCAAAATGGTATAAAATATATAATCGGTAGGGAATGGAATGTTCCATACACAAAAAATAAAATTTTCGGAGGACTTTAAAATGTCAGTTAAAGTTGCAATTAACGGCTTTGGCCGTATCGGACGTCTTGCATTCAGACAGATGTTCGGAGCAGAGGGCTACGAAGTAGTAGCAATCAACGATCTTACAAGCGCAAAAATGCTTGCACACCTTCTCAAGTATGATACAGCACAAGGCAAGTATGCTCTTGCTGATACCGTATCAGTTGATGAAGAGGCAAACAGCATCACAGTAGATGGCAAGACCATCAAAATCTATGCAGAGAAAGACGCTGCAAACTGCCCATGGGCTGAACTCGGTGTAGATGTAGTTCTCGAATGCACAGGTTTCTACTGCTCAAAGAAGTCGGATCGTAGCCATGTCGTTCTGTGAGCCAAGGAGTTGGCACAATAATTTGTCTTCCTAAGACCGCTTGGCCTCCGACTTCCATCAAAATCTATGCAGAGAAAGACGCTGCAAACTGCCCATGGGCTGAACTCGGTGTAGATGTAGTTCTCGAATGCACAGGTTTCTACTGCTC